>CAMSSU010000004.1 GCA_947063485.1 uncultured Clostridia bacterium
TATCTAGTTTTCCTCACTCATAACGAGAGTATGTCGCCTGACTGACATGCAGATGCTCTGCTATTTCTTTCTGCGACATATCCTTATCTTCTCGCAGCGCTCGGATTCTAGAATAATTCCACTCCATAGTTCACCTCTTTTATACCTTAGCGCAAGCAGAATGCGTGCATTCAATTCTATGCAATTTCCGCATACAAATACATGCCGCTGCAAAATATTTTTTGTGCCAACATAGCATTCCACAGTAGGAGGCCGCCATGAAAAAGATTGAACCCAAAGAGTTATATGCCCGCCTTGCCAAGAGCATGGGCAAAACGCTGGAAGAAGTGGAGCAGAGCATGGATCAGCTGATTTGCCATATCTGGCCTTTGCTGGCCCAGGAGGACAGAGATGCCATGAGCGCCGGGCAGTACCCGACGAAAGAGCAGTTTCTCCGCTATCTCACCTGGCAGACGCAGCTCGCTCTGGAGCGTACTGGAACCATCCAGGAAGAGCAGGAATAAAAAAACCGCCCGAAGGCGGTTTTGCGTGCGATTTTATTGTTTACTCATACCAGCCATCCAGCTTGCTGTGCGCTAGTCTCAGCTGCCGGGTAATCTCGATATGCTGCGGGCATTTCTTTTCGCATGCCCCGCAGGCGACGCAGTTTGGCTGATCGTGCCCGGCGTTTCGCTGGAACATATAGCTGCGCCGGGGCTGATCAAAGGCCTCGAACATCATGCCCTGGTTATAGAGCTGGAAGATCTGGGGAATGGCCACGCCCTTCGGGCAGGGCAGGCAGTATTCACAGCCTGTGCAGGGGATGGTAACGCGGCTCTCATATGCCTGCTTGACTTTTTTGAGCAGGTCTTTTTCCTCGGGCGTCATACATCCGGCGACGGCGTCTTGTTTGGAAAAAATCTCGATATTATCCTTGAGCTGCTCCATGGTGGTTACGCCGCTCAAAATGCAGCTGACCTGCGGATAGTTATAGACATGCCGGAAAGCCCATTCCGCCGCCGAGCGCCTGACCGGGAACTGCTCATAGAGCTGGGCGACGTCTTTGGGCGTGCTGGCCAGCCCGCCGCCCCGCAGTGGCTCCATGATCACCAGCGCGCAGCCTTTTTGCCCGGCCAGCGCGATGGCCTCCTCGGTTACTTCCCGATCCACGTCCAGCAGGTTTTGCTGTACCTGGCACATGGCCCAGTCGGGATAGTAGTCCAAAATCTCCCGGAAGGTGGGCAGCTCTCCATGATAGGAGAACCCGATCCCCCCAATGAGCCCTTCGCTCTTAAATTTCTCAAACTCGCCGATGACATCCATCTGCTGGATGCCCGGCCAATCTTTCTTCTGAATATTATGAATCAGGTACACATCCAGATAATCTGTGCGCAGTTTTTTCAGCGTGTTCTCCAGATTCCGGCGGATCTCGCCCTTGTCTTTCATGACGGCAAAGGGCTGCTTGGTCGCGATATGCACCCTCTGGCGATATCCGCCGTCCAGCGCCTCGCCTACCAGCGATTCGCTCATCTGGCGGTGATACCCATAGGCAGTATCGAAATAGTTCACGCCGTGATCCGCCGCATACTGGATCATCTCGATGGCCTTTTCGCGATCGATCTCAACCGAGCCATCCGCCTTTTCCCGGCGGGGCAGGCGCATACACCCCATGCCAAAGAGCGAGACATCGAACCCCATCTTTCCATAAGGCCTGTATTGCATGTTTCTCTTCCTCCTATTTTGTTGTGGCAGTATAGATTCATTTTACTGCATAAAGTGTGCTTGAAGTCAAGCACTGTTTGGCCGGCGCAGTTGTGATAAAAAAGTGATTGGCGGGAAATGATAAAAAGGAAGTGCAAAAACTTCATAATCCAGACACAAATAGAGATTGACGGCATGTTATAATGAGGAAAAGGAGGTGCAAAGATGCGTGCTCTATACTTACTTACCGGCGCGGCCGGCCATCTGGGGACGGCCCTGGCGCATCAATTATCCGAGCGCGGCTGCGCGGTTCGGGCTCTGGTCCTTCCAAGCGATACCAACGCGGCTCATCTCGCCGCCCTGCCCGGCGTGGAGGTGCTTTGCGGCGATATTTGCGACGCCCAAAGCCTCGAGCCTTTTTTTGCCAACCCGGACGATAGGGATCTGATCGTGATCCACGCCGCCGGCGTTGTCTCTATCGCCTCCCGGCATATTCAGAGCGTCCACGACGTCAACGTTGGCGGCACAAAAAATATTCTGGCACTCTGCCAAAAGCATAAGGTAAAGCGCCTCGTATACGTCAGCTCGGTGCACGCGATTCCAGAGGCGCCCGCAGGGACAACCATCTGCGAAGCACAGCAATTCGACCCTTCTGCCGTCTGCGGGCTTTATGCCAAAACCAAAGCCGAGGCAACGCAATGCGTGCTGGATGCCGCCAGGGCTGGGCTGAATGCCTGCGTCGTGCATCCTTCCGGCATCATCGGCCCCTACGACTATGGCCGCGGCCACTTGACGCAGCTGATCCTGGATTATCTGCGCGGGAGGCTGACGGCGTGCGTCAAGGGCGGCTACGATTTTGTAGACGTCCGGGATGTGGCGGCGGGTATTTTGGCTTGCTGTGAACGGGGCGAGGCCGGCGCATGTTATATTCTCTCCGGGCAGTATGTCTGTGTCCAGGATCTCCTCTTCCGGCTGCACCAACTGACGGGAAAGCACGCCATCAAGACGGTTCTCCCGCTCTGGTTCGCGCGGCTGACCGCGCCGCTCAGCGAGCTGTACTATAAGATACTGCGCCAGCCGCCGCTCTATACGGCATATTCCCTTTATACGATTTCCTCCAACGCGGCGTTTTCCCACGAAAAGGCGTCCCGCCAGCTTGGATATCAGCCCAGGGCGCTGGATGAAACACTTTTGGATACCGTTCACTGGCTCAAGCAGCAGCGACGCATTCCATAAAAAAAGCGGCAGGTATTGCCGCTTTTTGATTGCTTTTCTTCGCCTCACATCTTTCATCTGTTGAAATTATGTTGCCAAAATGTTACACTAAAAGACAACTATGTGCTATTAGAAAGATGAAACTGCAATGAACCTACTTTTATTCTTACTCTATGCTTTGGGCTTTTCTTATGCGCTCTTTGGGATCATCGACTCCCTGCAAAAAAAGCAGCGCGCCCTGGAGAGCCTATTCTGGGCCGCTGCTGCGGCGCTTGTCAACACAACGCTGCTCGCTACTGCGATGGCCATGCTGGGTATCTACCGTTTTTGGCTGCTGCTTGCCATTCAATACGGCGAAGTGCTAATTGCCGCATTTATTGCCGCGCGCAAAAAAGTGCTCTATGCACCCAGAGCCTTTTTCCTGCGCCTGAAATCCTATCATTTCCGTGTGCTTCCCGCCGTCATTTTAGCCGTGGCTTTCGCGCTTTATGCGCTCTTCCCCTCTAATTTTATGATGAGCGGCCGAGATCAGGGCATCTATATTATCCACGGCATCCACATCTCGGAATCCGGCAAATATGCCTATGATTCAGATGAGTTTTTAAATGAAAATTATCATGAGCACCGGCTCGTGATTCAGCTTGGCTATCCCGCCTTCTATTCGGATTATTCCAGAGCTGCCTATGTTCCCGAATACACAGAGTATCTTTTTGGCGAGGCATTTTCCGCTCCGGAATACGGCGACATTACGCCGCAGTTTATGCCTGCCTTCCCCGCACTTTTGGCCGTCGGTTATGATATTGGCGGTCTCTCTGTGCTTTTCCGGGCGAACTCCATTGTCGCAGTATTCTCTCTGCTGGCACTCTACTATTTCGCCCAGCGTTTCTTCGGCAAAAAGACGGCCTGCATCGCACTGCTGTTCCTGGCGCTCTGCCCCGCCCAGATCTGGACGGCGCGCATTACGCTGACGGAAATTTTGGCACAGTTTTTCTTTTTCACGGCGTCCTACCTTTTTGCTGCCGGTTGGGGGCAGGAGCGCCGGGGCGCATCGCTTTTGGGCGGAGCCCTGCTGGGCGTCAGCCTGCTGGCGCGCATCGATACCTATATCTATGGCCTGGGGCTGTTCTTTGTCGCCGCATATCTGGCCATCTGGGACCGCCGCAAATTCTCCTATCTGCTGCCTGGCGTCTATGCCTATACTGCGTTTGCCGTTTTTTCCGGCTTCTGGGCACTGCTGTGTGTGCGCCCCTATTTTGTGGATCTATACCGAACCGGCTCGCTCAAGCTGATCCTTTTTGCCAACGCCGCTCTTTTGGCTATCGTCGTACTCTGCGCCATTCTGGGCCGTTTCCTGAACCGAAAAAAGGCGTGCAAAGACTGGATGAGCGCCCTTTTTGCCAGCCGCGGCGGCGCGGTCTGCATTGCCGGCGCATTCATTCTGGCCTGCCTCTACCTATATTTCATCCGCCCGCTTCCTCTGATGCAGGTGGAAGGCAGTTTCTCCAATCAATCCGAAACTATGAAGCAGCTTCAGCGGATCTTCTACTCCCGCTCTCTCATTGAATTTGGCTGGTATACCTCGGTTACCGCCATTCTCTTCAGCATTTTTGGCCTTTACCGCCTGTTGCGCAATCAGCGCCAAAGTGTCTCCCGGCTGATGGTTTTCTTCGCGCTTTCCATCTCCAACCTGATGGTTTATCTGTATAACCCCGCTATTTACCCGGATCATATCTGGGTTTCCCGCAGATGGCTCAGCGTTTGCATGCCTTTGATTTTCCTGCTGGGAGCTTATGGCATTGCGCAGATCAAACTCCCCAAAATAAAGCAGATGGGTAACCGCATTGTGCGCCTGGCCTGCGTTCTAGTGGTGTCGGTATTCCTAATCTATCAGTCTACGCCCTTCCTGTTTGTGAAAATTTTGGGCGGTGTGGCCAATCAATATGAGTGTTTATCTTCTGATTTAGAAGATAAGAATATTTATCTTACACCGCACAGCGAATATGCTGCTTATCTACGCTTCTTCTATCATAAAAATGTCTATCTATTCAATTCAAAAAAAGTTACCACCTTGTCAATAAAAGAATTTATCGAAAAATATGGCTGCCTCAATTATATCGGCGAGAGCCCCTACGCTTTTATTGATGCCTTCGAATTCGACGTGGAGCTAGCCGCCTCGCACGAAATTTCCGGCCCCTATCTACCCACTTTAATCGGCTCTTATCCACGGGAGTGCAACCAGATCACCTTCCCAGCAAATATTTATCGCGTTTCGTCCTCTGACAATCCTGAAACTTCACATCTATCTCTCTCCATGTTTTCCAGTTTGGGTAAATCCACAGAATCAAGCGATAATGTTCTTATTTCAGATGGGAGCGGTAATGCACTGCTTTATGGACCCTATATCGCTTTGGATGCTGGAGAGTATATCGCTGAAATCACTTTCCGCCTGCCTGACAGCGCAGAAGGAAAAGCGGCGCATATCGATTATGCAGTCGCCCAAACTTCCTCTTCGCCCGTCAAGCTATACGCATCCAATTTCTCCCTGGGCGATACCTACACACTGCGTATGCCTGTTTCTTTAGAAGAAGACGCCTCAGATTTTGAACTTCGGGTTTTTCCCATGCCGGGAGTGGCCTTGGAAGTAACCGAAGTTTCACTGCATAAAACAGGGCCGCAATCCTAGGCCAGGAGCGGTTTCCAAAAAGTAAAACTAAAAAATCCGCAATACCCTGCGTATTGCGGATTTTTCATCTCTTTTAATTTGGACGGCCGACGCCGTGGTAATCGAAAAGCTCCCTTGCCTGTTTGTTTTTGGCAAACACATTGCGCAGATCGAAAAACAGTTTTCCCCTCATCAGCCCGCTGACTTTTCCCAGATCTGCTCCTCTGAACTGATGCCACTCGGTCATGAGCACCAGCGCATCTGCATCCTTTGCCGCATCGTATTCGTCCTGGCAGTATGTGATCTGGCGCTCAAACTCTTTCAGACGCCATTTCGCCTCCCGCATTCCCTGGGGGCAGTAGGCGCGGATGTGCATCCCAGCCTGAGCCAGCTTGGCGATGATATCCAGCGCGGGCGCATCCCGCATGTCGTCTGTCTCGGGTTTAAAGGAGAGCCCCCAGAATGCGATGGTATTGCTCCCATCTGGCAGTACCTGCAAAATCCGCTCTGCCATGCGCGCTTTCTGCTTGGCGTTGGCCTGGATGGCCGCCTGAACGACCATCATCTCTTCGCCGTGCTTTTTGGCGATATCTACAATCGCCCGGGTATCCTTTGGAAAACAGGAGCCGCCGTAACCCGGCCCCGCATGCAAGAATTTAGGCGAGATTCTCCCATCCATGCCCATGCCCCTGGCGATCTCCTGCACATCCGCTCCAACCTGATCCGCCAGCAACGCCATTTCGTTGATGAAGGAGATTTTCACCGCCAAAAATGCGTTGGAGGCGTATTTGATCATCTCGGCCGTCTCCAGGTTGGTAAATAGAAAGGGCGTCTGGTTGATATAGAGCACATCGTAGACCTGGCGCATGATCTCTGCCGCCCGCTCACTCTCGGTCCCGATGACGACGCGATCCGGCCGCAGGCAATCCTGCACGGCTTTCCCCTCCCGCAGAAATTCGGGATTGGAAACCACATCAAATGCAAAATTTTCGCCGCGCTTTTCCAGCTCCTGCTGGATGATGGCGCGCACATATTTTCCCGTCCCGACGGGCACTGTGGATTTATCGACGATCACCCGGTAGCCATCCATAAACTGCCCGATCTGCCGGGCGACCTGCTCGACATAGTGCAGATCTGCGCTGCCGTCTTCCTGAGGCGGCGTGCCCACCGCGATGAAAATGACCTCGCTTCCCAGCACGGCGCTCTGCATATCCGAAGTAAACCGCAGCCTGCCCTGGCTCATATTCTTATCCAGAAGCTCTTTGAGCCCCGGCTCATAGATGGGCAAAATGCCCTGGCGCAGCCGCTCTATTTTCTGCACATCCACATCCATGCACACGGCCTGCATGCCAAATTCAGCCAGAATCACGCCCTGAACCAGGCCGACATAGCCCGTTCCAATCACTGCAATATTTTTCATCGCTTCTCCAATCTAATTTTCCTTCTGGGAAGTTCCTTCCTGCTCGGGTGAGGTCTTTTTCCTATGCACTATGCCCTTGATCTGCTCAATTTCCAAAAGTTTGCAGAAAACCAGAATAAGCAGACAAAGCCCGTAAAGCACAAGATAAATCAGCGCTAGCATCGCAAGACCCATCTTGGGCAGAATTGCAAAAAGCGCTCTTGTCGCCCCAAACAGCACAAGATTAACTAGCAGAAGATAGAGGTGCTTTTTCTCAAAAACATTCCCAAACAGCCGAACCACCATACCTGCTACAATGAAAAGTGCCGCAACTGAGCTGATCAGCGTCGCTCCAGCCATTCCAATTATCGAATAGGCCTTTGTCAGAAAAATGGCAAGCCCAAAATAGAGTACAGCAAGGCCTATAGCCAACAAAGCCGTAAAACGCTCCCGCCCTGTGGCAGAGACAATCATGCAAAAGATCATCAGCAGACCCAGGCAAAAGACACCCAACGCCAAAAGTGAAAGTGTTGGCCCAGCTACAGCATATTCCAGCCGGTAAAAGCTTTGCAAAACCGCACTGGAAGAACCACACAAAATAGCTACAATAGGCAAAACTAGCGCTAAAACTACCGAGATCACAGCGCGAATTGCACTGGCCGCCTTCTTATGTTCCCCTTGGGCGCGATACCGGGAAACCACCGGCAGAACTACCAGAAAAAACGCCGTCATCAGATGATAGGGCACTTTGGAAAAGGTAGAGGCTCCAGTATAAAAGCCAACCAGCTGGTTATCTGCCGTAATGGCCTTGACAAAAAGCGTATCCATATTAACGATAATTGAACCAACGCTAAAGAGCAAAGAATAGCTCAAAGTGCTTTTCGCATATGCCTTCAGCCCAATTTTTTCCCCACCGCCCTGGTAAAGCCGCCGGTGCCGCCAGAGCAACACCATCGCAACCATGCAGACGACTAGCGCCGCCAGAAAAAAGCCCGCTTCCGTTCCTAGAATAGGATCTGCAAAGACAAACGCCACCAACGGAATGACTGACAGCTTGAGCAACGGATAGACTGAGACAATTCCTGCCTCCACCTGGAACATGCGAAAACCATTAAACACGCCCAATGCAACAATATAGAGGCCAGTGAACGGGATGATAAACGCCGTATAGCGGACATACTTTGTCAGCTCCGCATCGTTTAAAATATGTGCAATGCCTGACGCGCCAAAGAAATTCACTACAAAGACCAGCACAATCATCACACTTTGAAAAAACAGCCCTTTTCTGACCAGATCTTTTTTATCATACATATCCTGCGAGATTCCGCGAGAAAGCGCCTGACGAGCGCCGTTATCCAAGAATAGATAATCAAAATCCAGCAGCGTAACCAGCGTGCCGACAATTCCATACTCTGCCGGTGTCAGCGCCTTCCCCAGAAAAAAGTGAATAGCATAGCTACTAATCACCAGCAATATTTTACTGATGCTGTGAAGAAAAATCCCTTTGAACACGCCTGACTCCTTTCCCGGCTATTCCTGCTGCTCCCAAAGCGAGCAGATGTTTTCCCTCATTCTATCCCAGGAGTAGCGGGCAGCCTCCTGCCGAATATTTTCCGCAAACGCTTCCGCTTTTTGCTCTTCAAAAAAGCGCACCACAGCTTCTGCCAGCGCTTTGGGATCTCTCGGCGGCACGAGATAGCCCGTTTTTTCATGCAAAACGACATCCGGCAGTCCGCCTACATTCGTCGCCACCACCGGCCGTTCAAACCCATACGCGATTTGCACAATGCCGCTCTGCGTCGCAGATTCATAGGGCAGAACCACGAGATCGCTGGCCGCAAAATACTGCTCCACTTCCTGATCCGGGATATATCCATCGCAAATCGTGAGGAATTGCTCTGCATTATTCTGCGCAATCAGCTCCAGATATTCCTGCTTGTCCTTGCCAAAATCCCCGACGATAAGCAAGTGCACCTTTGGCAGGCGCTTTGCAATCCCCGGCAGCGCGGCGATGAGATGCTTCAGCCCCTTATACTCCCGCACAAACCCGAAGAACAGCAAAACCTGCTCCTGCCCGCCAAGCCCCAGTTTTTGCCTTGCCTCTTCCTGCGTTAAGTTCTGGAACTGGAAGGCATCGTAGGTTGGGTGCACTGCTTCGCAAACCGCCGCATCCCGGCGTATGGAGCGCAAATCTGCCGCATCTGTTTTGGAATGAGTGATGAAAAAATCGCCTTTTTTGAGCACCATTTTGGTCAGCATCCGATCCATCGGAAAGCGCTCGTGCGGGAAGACATTATGGCAGATAAACAGCGTCTTTACGCCCCCTCGCCTCAGCTTGCGCAGCAGGCTCCGGTAGCAGGGCGCAAAATAGGGATGCCACCACTGGAAAATGACCAAATCCGGCTTTCCGGCCAAAATCTCCCTGGCGCATTTGCCCCAGCTAAACGGGTTGGCCGTATGCAAAATGTACTTGGTATCCTGCACTTCAAAGGAGTTATTCTCAAAATCCTTCTGCTCTTTGCGGAAGAGAATTTTGGGATACTGCACCTCGAACGAGATCATCTGCGTCTCGAACTGCCCTCTCAGGCTTTTGCATAGAAGCCCGGTATAGTGCGCGATTCCCCCTTTATACGGGTAAACCGGCCCAACGACGGCGATGCGCCTTAGCTCTCTGTTCAACGCGAATTCTCCTTGGGTGTATTTTTTTGCGCGTCATACTCCAGCTTTTTAATCCGGTAAAGCGCTTCGTCCAGCACTTTGCGGTTGGTTGAAATCATATCTGCCAGCATACCGAAAACCGCCAGCACCACAGAAACCATGATAAAAATGGATGCAAAGATCAGCGACTGCACATGCCCGGTGGCTGTGCCGCAGAAAAAGAAATACAGATAGCGGACTGCCGGAATCAGGCCGATGATCAGGCTGATCAGCGCCATGCCAAGAAACATTTTCAGCGGCTTTTTGGAGGTATAGACCCGGATAATCGTTCCGGCCGAACGCTTGATATAGCCCCACATGCTCTTAAACAGGCGCGACTCTCTCAGCTTTTCGTTTGTGCGGATCTTGACGTTCGCCAACCCCAGCTTCTTGTTGCCCGCATCGATGATCGTCTCCAGCGTATAGGTGTATTCGCTGGTAACGTTGACTTTCATGGCCGCCTCCCGGCAATAGGCGCGAAAACCGCTGGTCGTATCCGTAACCTTGCTGCCCGATGCCTTGCGCACCACGCTGCTGCCCGCCTTTTGCAGCTTCTTTTTGAGGCTGGAGAAATGCTCGATGCTGTCCGTATCCCGATCGCCGATGACCATCTCGGCTTTTCCCTCCAGAATCGGCTGTACCAGCGCCGGAATATCCCCGCCGTAATACTGGTTGTCGCCGTCTGTATTGACGATGATATCCGCGCCCAGCCGCAGGCAGGCATCCAGCCCGGCCATAAAGCCCTTGGCCAGCCCGCGGTTGTTGGGGAACCGCACGATATGGTCCACACCCAGCTCTTTTGCCACTTCCACCGTCCGATCCGTGCTCCCGTCGTCGATAATGAGCGTTTCGATCTCGTCGATTCCATCGATTTGCTTTGGCAAATCGGCAAAAACCACGGGCAGCGTTTGCTCTTCATTATAACAGGGGATCTGTATGATTAACTTCATAGAATTGCCTTTCCTCAAAAAACTACAAAATATACTAGAATAAATTATAGTACAATATTTACTTTTTCGCAACAACAAAGACGCATGCGCTTTTCCGGCCCTGCCCGGCCTCAAAATTATCCTCCAGAAAGAATCTATGGCGTTCAGAGACAGCCCACTCAATTTCTGAGATTTTGCCAAAAGCGCGCCTAAATCAGCTCCGGCTTTCTTTCGCCGCCGGCTGTTTCATCGCGCCCGCTTCCTGCTCAACGCAGGAATTCCTTTGCAATAAAAAAGCGGCGCGCTGCGCCGCTTCTTTTTCTAGCGTGAAATCCGCTGTATGCCGATGCCCAGAAGCCCCGGGCCCGTATGCACCACAAGCGCCGGGCTAATCTGCCCCTGAAAAACCTCCCGCGCCCCTGGGAAAAATTTCTTTGCCTGCTCCGCGATCTGGCCGGCTTCTGTTTCTGCCCCGCCATGCGCAATCGCCAGGTTGTATTCCCCTTGGCCTGCGAAGGCCTGCGCCAAGGCAATCGCCTGCTCTAGCGAGCGCTTTCTTCCCCTGGCCTTGGCGGCGGTATAATAGACCCCTTCCTCATTGCAGGAGATGATCGGTTTGAGCTGGAGCACCGTCCCAAGCACAGAGGGAATCAGCCCAATTCTGCCGCCTTTTCTCAAATACTCCAGCGTCTCTACGCAGAAAAATACCTTGGTGTTTGTTACATCCCATTCCAGTTTGCGCACAATCTCTTCAAAGCCCATGCCCTGCTGCACCATCTGCAATGCATGGATAGCCGTAAACCCGGCGCCAATGCCAATATTTTTAGTATCGATCACCCGCGTCTGAATCCAGTCGAACTGCGCAGATGCCAGCTGCACAACACCGTTCGTCCCGGAAAGGCCGCTGGAAATTGTTACCGCAATCACCTTTTCATAGCCATCCGCCGCGATCTTCGCAAAAATACGCTGCACATTTTCCAGAGAAGGCAGCGATGTTTTGGGTACTTCCTCCTCAAAGCGCTCATAAACCTTCTGCGCTGTGATGTCGATCCCATCCCGATACTCTCCGTCAGCATACCGAATGAGCACAGGAATGCTGTAAACGCCTTCGGCCGCCGCCAGCTCCGGCGGGACATCCGTGCAGGAATCGATGAGAAGTGCAATTTTTTCTGGATTCATAGTTTTGTTCCTTTTATAATCTAGTTTTTAATATTATATTATACAATCTATGTTATATTGTCAACCACTTTTCTTCTTGACATTCTTTCATTCTTTCTGCTATGCTTATTTCATCATGTTCTATGCAAGGAGAACCGCGCTATGTGCATCGATTTCCAGGCCTCTGCCGCCTATCAGGAAGTGCTGCAATTTCATTTTCCCCGCTACGGCGAGCTTCCCGCGCTGGAGCTTTATATGGATCAAGTGCTGGGGGTCGTCAACCAGTCCCTCCGCATCTTTGCCGCAGATGGTGAAAATCTTCTCACCTCCGCCATGGTCAATAACTATGTGAAAAAGAAGCTGCTTCCGCCGGCCGTGGGCAAACGCTATTCGTCGGGGCATGTCGCGCATCTTCTTTTTATTTGTACGCTCAAGCCTGTGCTCAGTATCTCTGAAATTCACGCACTGCTGACGCTGGAATGCCAGCGTCTGCCGGCACAGCAGGCGTTTGATTGGTTTGGAGAACTGCTGGAACAATCCCTGCGCTGCGTCTTTGCCCGCCAATCCGATGCCTCCTCCCTGCCCCAGCCCGCTTCCGAGCGGCTCGTGCGCGCCGCAGTTTTCTCCTTTGCCAATAAGCTCTATCTGCAAAAGCATCTGGCATGGAGCGCCGCTTTTTCCGAAGAAAAGGCCGCCAAGAAAAAAACAAAAGAGAGTAAGAAACACCCGGCAGAAGTATAGGCCGTCTTTTCGGAACTGCCGCTCTGTCCCGGGCACAGAATTGACCCATTTAGAGGCAATGCTACCAAGCGTTGCCTTTTTGCAAACAAGCGTATCTTGCGGGCGCTTTTCCGGGAGACTATGATGAGAGGGCAGCAAAAGCTGACGCTTTGTTTTGGAGGATAAAGGATGGATACAGCAGCGACCTTTGCAGAAAAGCTAAAACGAGCCAGGAAAAACGCCGGGCTGACGCAGGAACAGCTGGCAGAAAAGCTCCTGGTATCCCGGCAGGCAATCACAAAATGGGAGTCCGAAAAAGGGCTGCCCGATATTGAAAACTTAAAACTGCTGTCTCAGGTTCTTGGCATCAGCATGGACGACTTTTTGAGCGGGGAGGAATCCGCCTTTTACGGAATTCGCCGGGAGAAAATTGATCTGAACCGCTATGAATACCGCTCAAAGCTTTCCGGCGCCTGGCGCAAAAAAACAGGACAGAAAGATTTGGTCGTCATGGAGCAATTTCCGGATGCGGAAATCCACCGGCTTACCTGCAGGCCAGTGCTATCCCGTCAGGAAAAAGCCTTGGACAATCTCATCGGCTTTCTGACCGACGCACCCTTCGGGATACCCGCTCTCATTGCTGACCTGAAGAATCTGGAAAAGGAGTATTACCTGATTCGCCAGGGCGGCCAGCAATTTTTAGCCGTAGTGACCGACGAGCTGTTTGAGCGCCGAAAGCTGCCGGAGCCGGTCTTTGAAAAGGCCTTTCAGATTGGCGATCTGCTCTTTACAGACTGCGGCCCGCTCCCAAGATAAATAAAAAACGGCACGCTCCTTAGGGCGTGCCGTTTTCCTGTTTTGTACCTGCCAAACAATCTGCTTTTAGAACAAATTGGGCTTTTCCGCCTCTGCCTGCTGCCGGGAGATGCCGTTCTTCTGCATGATATAGGTCAGAACAGTCTCCAGGGCCAGGTTCGTCGGATAATCATAGTAGGCGTAAATCTGCTTGTAGATTTCTCTGTCCGAGCCAGTATCATCCTGGTAGTTGTAATCCGAGACATAGAAGGTATCCGCGCCAAGCTTGGCGACTTCCGCGCCTCTGGATGCCGTAAACAGCACAACTTTCGCGCCGACGGCCATGGCCGTCTTTGCAAAATCCACCAGCGTGGGCGTGCTGCCCGAGCCGGAAGAGAGCACCAGCACATCACCTTCTTTGATGCTGGGCGCCGTCGCCATGCCCACGACATAGACGCGCTTGCCAAACTGCGAAAGCCGCTGGCCAAAGTTCATTGCCGTCTGGCGGGATCTGCCCCGGCCAGCCACGAATACGTTCTTCGCTCCATCGATGATATCCGCGATTTTCTGGAGGTTATCATAATCGAATCTGCTCATGACATCCTTCAGCGCATCCGCGGCCAGATGGTATTTGAAATCTTCTTTGACGGTGATCTGAGCCATCGTGGAATAGGGAACGCCGTTAATTATCTTTTCCATACTCTCCGCTCCTTTTTAATAGAGGTTCGCCAGCTCTTCCTGCATCTTTTCAGGTGTCAGGCCGCGCTTCTTCATCAGATACATGACGATGCAGTTATAGGCCAAATCGATGGCATATTCCGCATAAAGCCCCGTGGGCTTTTGCAGCCGGCTCTGATCCGCATCCATGCGGTAGACCGTGCTGGCCAGATCGCCGATGGTGGATTTTTCCGCCTCGGTAAACAGCACAACTTCCACGCCATAGGAGGCCGCCTTTTTCGCAAAGGTAACCAGGGACGCCGTCTCGCCCGAAGAGGAGCCGATGATCAGCAAATCTCCCTTATGGATGGAAGGCGTGGAAATATCGCCGACGAGATGCGCGCGGATGCGCATCTGGCGGAGCCGCGTGGCAAAGCCCATGATATTCATGCGGCTGCGCCCCAGAGCCACCACAAAGACGCTGTTGGCCTTGTCGATTTTATCCGCAATCTCGACCAGCTTCTCATCGTCCATATATTCCGCGACGATCTTCATCTCTTCCAGGCGCTCTGCATGGAATTTTCTCTTTTCATGATAGGTCAGGTGCGCGCTCTGCACCTTTTTTTCTTCGCTCATTTTCGCTTCCTCCTTGCCTTAATAGAGGTTGGGCAGTTCGCGCTGCATCCGCTCTTTGCTCTTGCCGAGTTTCTCCTGAACGCGCATCGCGATGGCATCGCAGACCACATAAAGCGCAAGCTCAAAATACTCCTCTGCAATCAGGCCATTTTCCGCCTGGCAATCGAAAAAGACCACTTCGCTGGCATCCTTTTCCAGCGTCGATCCCTTTGCCATGGTGAAGAGATCGTAATCGATGCGCAGCTCTTTTCCCTTTTTCATAAAGGTGATGGAGGTTTTATCCTCGCCATCGACAGAGCCGATGAGCACAACATCTCCCTCATGCACGGAGGGCGTAGGCGGGGATTCCTCCAGCCGGTAGGCGCGCACGCCCATCTGCCGCAGCCGCTGCGCCAGGCACATCAGCGCCAGGCCCGGGCGGCCCACATCCGCCACGACGAACGTGTTATCCGATGAAATGATTCTATCTGCAATTTTCTCTATTGCGGCATAATCCAGCCCTTCCAGGGCTTTCTTTGTGCCGGCAACAGCGTTTGCACAAATCTGTTTTATCATAGCTCTCTCCTTTTGCCCTGGCCTACTGAAGGTTCGCATGCAGCGGGTTCTCTGTTGGCCCAAGGGTGATGCCCAGGCGATCCATGAAATAGTGGCTCATGCCGACATCCATGATATACAGCACAGACTGCTCGAACTGCGCGCCGATGGGCTGAATGGAGGCATCCTCCTGCGATCCGGGCACGGGAACAGGCAGCTTGACGACCACATCGGCCTGCTCTGCCAGCGTGGATTTCTCCGCCGCCGTAACCAGAATGACCGGGATGTTGCCGATTTTCTTGACGGTATCCACCGCCGTGATCAGGTTCTTCTCCTCGCCGCAGGCCGAGACGACAACCAGGGCGTCATCTTCCTTGATGGCCGGCGTCGCGACGTCGCCCACGATGAACACCCGGTATCCCTGGTGCATCAGGCGCTGTGCAAAATATTTGATGGTCAGCATGTTTCTGCCGTTTGCGTGGAAGAAAATGCGGTTTGCGCCGTGAATGGTGGCAAAAACTTTGATTAAGGTATCTTCGTCGGTATACTGCGTTGCAGCATCGATTTCGTTCATGATCTGAGCGGCAATTTCTTTGATATTCATGATTTTTTCTCCTTCAAAATCCTTATTCTAGGTTGGAATGCATGGGGCCGGCGCCATCTCTTCTGCCCAGGCGCTCCTGCAGGCAGGCGCGCAGCGCCCAGTCCAGCGCATAAACGACGCACTCATCAAACAGGCCGCCGATGGGCTGAATGGAGGAAACCGTGCTGGGCACGCCAGGCAGCGGGCAATCCACACGCAGCACCAGATCTGCCAGATCGCCGATGGTGGATTTCTCTGCCGCGGTCATGAGCAGCACCTTGATTTCGCCGATTTCCCTGCACTTTTTGACCATATTCAGCGTCGTGTTCGTCTCGCCCGTCCCGGAGACGGCGAAGAAAACATCTCCCGGCTTGATTGCGGGGCATGTTACATCGCCTACGACATGAACGCGGTACCCAAAATGCTTCAGATACATCGCGAAGTTCTTCATGGGCAATTCCGGCCGGCCAATGGCATGGAAGAAAATGCGGTTTGCGCCGTGAATCTCGGCAACCATCTTCCATAAGACATCGTAATCCATGTCTTTTAAGGCCTCGCCGATCTCGTCCAGAATTGGGCCGGCATATTCCTTAATCATACAGCTTCAACCTCCAAAAATACTTATTTCGATCTCCAAAGCTTCTGATGGTTTTATCATAGCATTCCCCCCAGCATTTGGCAAGCTCCGCAGCCCTATTTTATCCGGCCATTTCTCCGCATAGAAAGAAGCAAAATTTCAAATTATTTAAGTTTAGTTTATAAATTAAATTGGACGCTAATCCACCTCCCTCCTTGCCTCTGTATAAAATACTGCTCCCTGCTTTTTTGCTCTGCTTTCTGCCCGCTTTTTGCCGCCCCGAAAAGAGCACACTTTTTATCTGTTCTATATTGTAATTTTTGCGCCATTATGGTACGATAGCTATAATTCATCGTCTTAAAAATGAATATAGAATTTGGGAGGGTATTTTTATGGAATTTTATCAAGTTCCTTGGCGTCTTGTTCCCAACAAGCTCGTGCGCTACCCCGGCGGAAGAGAGATCGATCGGTTCCGCGGTGTAGAGCCTGCGCTGGATAACGGCCGCCCCGAGGCATGGGTTGGATCCGACTGCATCGTCTGCAATACAGAGGAGATGGGGAACCCCTATGAGGGCAGAGCAGAGGTGGATTTGCCGGACGGCAAGCGCGTTTATCTATACGATATGCTCCAGGCGCATCCGGAAGAGATTCTGGGGCCAAAGCATATGGAGATTTCGGGCAAGAACCTGGGCGTGTTAGTCAAGCTGCTGGATGCGCAGTATCAGCTTGGCCTGCAGTCCCACCCGACGCGGGAATACGCCAAGAAGATGTTCAACAGCGATTACGGCAAGGCAGAGAGCTGGATCGTCATCGGCATGCGCGACGACGTTCCCGAGCCGCCGTATATGTATATCGGCTTTAAAGAGGGCATGACCCGCGAGAAATTCGCAGAGCCCTACTACCGCGACGATATCCGCGCCATGGAGGAATGCTGCCATAAAGTGCAGGTGCGGCTGGGCGATGTGTTCTTCGTGGGCGCCGGCCTGCCCCATGCCATCGGCGCTGGCTGCTTCGTCGTCGAAGTGCAGGAGCCTTCAGATATCACCGTCGGCGCAGAGCGTCTCTGCAAAT
Organism: uncultured Clostridia bacterium; assembly: GCA_947063485.1. Taxonomy (GTDB): domain Bacteria; phylum Bacillota; class Clostridia; order Christensenellales; family Christensenellaceae; genus QANA01. Next base: position 17,314 of record CAMSSU010000004.1, read on the forward strand.
ATAAGCCGGACGTTACGCCCGAAGAGGAAGCCGAATACGACGAGCGCCTGCTGGGAACCTATATCTACGATGGCTGCACCTATCAGGAAAACCTCAAGCGCTGGCTCATCGAGCCGACGGTCATCCGCGAGGGCGACTGGGGCAAAGAGGCTGTTCTCATCGGCGCAAACCAGACGGACTATTTCTCCTGCACGCGCCTGGATGTGAAGGGAAGCGCTCCGCTTCGGACGACGGGCTTTGTGCAGATCGGCATCGTCGTGGAGGGCAGCGGCAAGCTGGTGTATGAGGGCGGCGAGATGGAATTAAACCGCGGCGACGAGATTTTCCTGCCCTATGGGTTCGAAAATGCGCAGGTCGTCTCCCCCGAGGGCGTCGGCATCATGTGGAGCCATCCTCCGGGCGCAAAGCATCAGTAATATCATACAAAGCAACACGGCTCCGGCAATGCCGGAGCCTATTTAAGGAGATACTTTTATGAGAGAAGTAATCGCATACGGAAGCTCTACTGTCGATAACCTCGTGCATATCGACCACCTGCCCACGCAAAAGGATGAAGGCGCGCAGATTCTCGAGACGAGCTGGCAGTTTGGCGGAAAAGTCGCCTCGGCGCTGACGGCCATTGGGCAGCTCGGCGCGAGCGGCTCCATGATCGGCATGGTCGGCGCAGATTTCTACGGCGAGTGCATCATCCGGGATTTTGAGCGCTACAACATCGATACCTCGCATATCCTCCAGGACGGCACATCCGCCTTCTCCCTGGTGCTTTCCGACGAAGTGACCCATGGCCGCAATATCATCTTTGAGATGTCCAAAGGCCGCAAATACGGCGTAGAAGATATCGATGAGGCGTTTGTCGCCCAGCATAAGATTCTGCATCTGGAGAACGCCGATGCAGTCAGCCACCGCCTGGCGGACATCATGCATCAGGCGGGCGGCATCGTTACGGTAGACGGCGACGGCTATTCGGATGAGATGCAGGCCATGATGCCCAAGTTCGATGTATTCATCGGCTCGGAATTCTACTATACCAAGCTCTTTGGCGAGAGTGAGGATTTTGAGAGCAATCTGGAAAAGGTCCGCAAAATGGGCCCGAAGATCGCAGTCTTTACGCTGGGCGACCGCGGCTCTGTCGTCAAGTGGGACGACGGCTTCTACTTCGCTCCGGGCTACAAAGTGAAGGTTGTGGATACGGTTGGCGCAGGAGACGTCTACCACGGCGCGTATCTCTATGCGCTGCTGCAGAATATGCGCCCGGATGAGGCCGCGCAGTTCTCCAATGCCGTCTCCTCCATCAAGTGCACGGCTATCGGCGGCCGCGCAGGCGTGCCCAACCGCGAGATGGTGGATTCCTATATGAAGACCGGCGAATACGACCGCACGCTCATTGAGGAAAAACTCGCGCGCTATAAAATTTTGGCTTAGTTTTTTGAAAAAACAAGCTCACCCAAAAAACAAATAGAAAAACGATGTATGGAGGAATCCAAAGGGCCGCCGTTTGGCGGCCCTTTTTATCGTGTGAAAAGCTGTGTCATTGTAATGAAAAAATACAATGCTTTGGGGGAATGAAATTCACCTCATATGAGAGTCCAAATTTGGTTCTACAAATAGAATCAAATCTGGCTGGCCTTCGCTCCATCCTTCGCTCTCGTCCCGGCAGTGCCAATGTTCCTGTTCATCTGCCGGAAACTGCGCGAATTTCCCGCGAACATTCTGCAAGAATCCGATGACTTGCTCCAGCTCCCCTTGCTCAAGGTTTAAGACAATTTCATCCAGCTCTGCCCAATCCTCTTTTCCTTTTTCACGCCCAAACAAAAACATATACCGTCCCTCCTTTTTCAAGCGATAAAAAGAAGCGCCTGCTCTGCGAGCTGGCGCCTCTGCCATTCTATCTACTTTGCCAGTTTTTCCAGCAATGCACGGACAAACTGATAGACCCGGTTCATGGAAGAAATCGAGACTTCCTCATCCGGCGTATGCCCGTTATGCTCATCCGGCCCGATGGCGACGATATCCAGCTCCGGAACTTTCGCCTTGAGCAGGCCGCATTCCAGCCCGGCGTGAATCGCTTCAATCTTGAAGGGCTTTTTGAACATCTCTTCATATGTGCTCTTGGCGAGATCGCGCACTTTGGAATCGGGATCATAGGCCCAGCCGGGATAGCGGCTTCTCAGATGGAATTCAAAGCCAAAGGCATCTGCCAGAATGCGCAGCCGCTGCTCAGTCTGATCCTGGCGGCTTTCCACGCTGCTTCTGGGGGAGAAAGCCACCCAAATATCTGCGCCTTCCGTATGGACGACGCCCATATTGCTGGAGCTTTCCACTAGCCCTTCCATCGTCGGGCTCATGGAGAGCACACCGTTGGGCGCTAAATAGAGCAGGCCGACGACATCCTTGGTGCAGGCGCAGTCGCCCATGGTTGCCGGCGCATCCACCTCACTCACCTCGATTTTAAATCCCTTATCCAGCTCGGTGCATTCGGCCAGAATCTCTTTTTCCAGTTTCTCTACAGCCTGTTTTGCCGCCAAAACATCCGGCACTGCGATGATCGCGACGCATTCTCTTGGAATCGCGTTATCCTTGCTGCCGCCCGTCAGGGAAACGATGTTCACCTTGGGCAGGTTATAGAGCACGCGTCCCATCACGGCGTTGGCGTTGGCGCGGTTGGAATTGATCTCCCCGCCGCTGTGGCCGCCCATCAGCCCCTTGACTTCCAGCTTGAGCGCCGTCCCGGCAAAAGGAACCTGCTCCATGCTCTTTTTCATATCGATGCGCATGCCGCCGGCGCAGGAAACTGTCGCAACGCCTTCCGGGCCCGCATCCATGTTGATCATGGTCTTGGCGGAAATCTGGCTGCCATCGAAATTTCTCGCGCCGTCCAGCCCGGTCTCCTCCTGCACGGTAAACAGGCATTCCAGCGCCGGGTGCACCAGCGTATCATCCTCCAAAATTGCCAGCATATAGCAGACGGCCGTGCCGTTATCCGCGCCCAGCGTCGTGCCCTCCGCCTTGAGGTAGTCCCCCTCAATATAGAGCTTTAGGGGATCCTTCTCAAAATCATGCATATAGTCGTTATTCTTCTCGCAGACGATATCCGTATGCCCCTGAAGCAGCACCGCCCCCACCTTTTCGCACCCAGGCGAAGCGGGCTTTTTGATCATGACGTTGTGCATCTCATCCCGATAGCAGGACAGCCCATGCTCCCTCGCGAACGCCTCCAGATAGTCGGCAACGCCTTTTTCATTGCCGGATCCCCGGGGAATCGCGCTGATCTCCTCAAAATAGCTGAGCACCCGAGCGGGCTCCAATCCTTTTGTTACAATATTCATCTTGCACATCTCCTTTTTACGCTATCCGCACGCGCGTTTGTTCCAACCTCTATGATACACGAAACCGCCCGGCTCTTCAATCGCCTCTTTTCCGGCCGGAAGTTTTATTCCTCGAATACCAGAACTTTGAGCCGGTACTGCACCTCTTCTCCTGGCGCGATGGTCTTGAGGCTGCCATTCTCCCGCGCGTCTGCCATGCCGTTGATGGTGGCGTTGCAGGGCTCCAGGCCCGTAACGAAGGTGCCCTTGGCCAGCATTTTCCACTGCACGAAGTGATCCAGCGTGCTCTTGTCGAAGAGAATCTTCAGCCCCAGTTTTTCCTGCGGGTTATAGATGCCCGCCGTGGCCCAGCCGTTTTCATCCGTCTCCAGATCGTGATAATAGCACATCTCTTCGTATCCCGCCGCCGGAGAAGTGATCTCCAAATATCGATCCGCGTAATCCGCCGCGTGCTGCGTTCTGGGCGTAACCTTCTTTGTGGGCAAGATCAGCTGAGACTGCTCGCAAAGCAGCGGGTAGCCCATATTGAAGTGGTAGAGCACCATCAGCGGCGATTCCTCAAACCCGTTGTTGAGCACCTTATCCTGCAAATCGATCTCGTTTGCGCCGTATCGGATGGTAACCGTGCGCTTGAGCAGCAGCTGCGTCCCATAGCCGTTATCCCGCATGATGGCCGAAATGCTGACGGCCGGCGCGCCGTTTTCCTCAAAATAATGGATGTTCACATGCTCCGCCGGGACAGCCGTAATATTGCCGTGCGGGCCGTAATATGCGTCGTTTTCCCGGCAGGGCAGGCCGATATTGCGCAGGCCGCAGGTCAGCATCATGCCGCCGAAAAACATCTGGCCCATGCCGCCGGCTTCCTCTGCAAAGTAAGCGGGCGCGGCGATTCCCGTGGGCGTAAAGAAGTTGAGCGTCTGCCCCTTGTATTTGAGGCGGTAGAAATCCATCCCGCGATCGGGCAGAAGCGTCAGCTCCAGCCCTGCGCCGTTGCTGATATCGATGGCCCGAACCCCCTCTGCTTTTCCGCCCATCAAGCGGTATTCCTTCACTTCAAACACCTGGGCGATATCCCCAAGGTATTCCCGCAGTTTTTTGAACTCCATTTTTTCTCCTCCCCTTTTCTAAACCTATTTATCCATCTCCTGCACGGCAATCTCTCTGGCGCGCTGCTCGAAATGCTGCCGCTGCGCCGGCATATCCTTGCAGAGCAGTTCTCTGCCCGCCGCCGCACTGCGCAAAAGCGCTTCCCCCGCGCCATGCTGTGCCGCGTGGGCAAGCCCGGCCGCCGCCCCAGCCCGCATTCCCTTCTGCTCTCCAAAAATCGGCGCAGAAAAGGCCTTTTGGGGCGAGACCAGCAGCAGCTTTTCCCGCGTCTCCACGCAGAGATACGCACCGCCGCTCTGCTCTAAAATCTCCCTGGCGGCCGCGCAGCATTCCTGCTCACCCCCCAGGGTTCTTCCAGCCAAGCCCTCCAAATCCTCTTTGCATAAGAGCGCGGCGTAAGGCCCTGCCAAAACTCCTTTTTCCAGATTCTCCTCCTGCGCCGCCAAAACCGCCCGCACTTTGCGATCTTTGGCCATACCGATGAGCTCTGCGTAAATTTCCGGCCCGATGCCCAGCGGGATATGCCCGCCCAAGGCGACCACGTCTCCCTCGCCCATCTCCGAAAGGTTGCGCGCATAGGCGACTTCCATTTGCTCCACCGCTCTGCCCTCTATGGCTGTGCCCTGCTGAATACAGCGGGTTGTCTCGCCCTTTTTATCGTAGATGGCAATGCGCATGCGAAGCGCACCGGGCACTTTGATAAAATCCCGCTCCACTCCAGCATCCGCCAAAACCTGCGAGATGATTCTCTCCCCCTCTGCCGAGCAAAATCCCATGCAGAGCACCTCATCCCCCAGCTCTCTGAGCGCCGTTCCCATGCGAATACCTCTGCCCGAGACGCCCTCTCTCATGCCAGAGGCCAGATTATCCTTCCCATATTGGAGTTCAGGCAGCCAAACCCTGCACTCCACCCATGGGCTGAGCGTCATTGTGAGTACCATAAACCTCTCCTTTTCAAATCTCAAAGCGCGTTCCTGCGTGCAGCAGCCCCCTCATTGCCGCCCTTCATGCACCGCGGAAACATGCTTTTTCCTGTTATATCAATTTACATCTGGATAATAGATTTATTATAGCAAAGAGGCGGCCAAAGCGCAATGTATCTGCGCGCTCTTTTTCACGCCGAAATTTGACAAATTCCGCTATATTGCAATAAAATAAGGAAAAGCTATCTGGGAACGCTAGGGAGGCTTATGATGAAAGCACTCATTTTATCGACCAATACAGGAGGCGGGCACAATACCGCCGGCAAGGCCGTTTTAGAGGCGCTGCGCGAACGCAATGTTGAGACGCGCATGCGCGATATTTTGCTGTTCTCCGGAAAGAAAAAATCCAAAGTCGTCTGCGATACCTATGTCAATATCACAACCAAGGCGCCGGCGCTCTTTGGCCTGGCCTATCAGGCGGGCAAGTTTATCAGCACCAATAAGTTCAAGTCCGTCATCTACTATGCCAATAAATCAGCGGCGCGGCGGCTTTCTTCCTATATCGAGAAAAACGGCTTTGATGCCATCCTCATGCCGCATCTGTTCCCCGCCGAGACCATCACAGCCATCCGCAAAAATTACGGACTGGCGGCCAAAACCTACGCCATTGCAACGGATTATACCTGCATCCCCTTTTGGGAGGAAACCGAGCCGGACTATTTTTTCATCCCGCACGAGGATCTGAAGGCGGAATTCATGCAAAAAGGCATTCCGGAGGAAAAGCTCATCGTCTCGGGCATTCCCGTCGCCCGGCGGTTTACCATCCGCCAGGATAAGGCCGAAGCGCGCAGGCAGCTGGGCCTTCCCGAGCAGGGCAGGATCTTCCTCATCATGACGGGCAGCATGGGCTATGGGAATATCGATGCGCTGGTCTGCGAACTGCTTTCCCTCTGCGGAGCGCAGGAGCATATCGTCGTGCTGGGCGGAAACAACGAAGCGCTCAAAAGCGCACTGCGGGAAAAATTTTACGGGACAAACGCGTGCATCCTGGATTATACCAGCCGCGTGGACGAATATATGGACGCCTGCGACCTGCTCTTTACCAAGCCCGGCGGGCTGACCAGCACAGAGGCCGCGGCCAAGTGCATTCCACTGGTGCATACGGCGCCTATCCCCGGATGCGAAAACTGCAACGCGCAGTTTTTCGCCTCGCATGGTCTTTCCATCACCGGCGAAGACATGCGCTCTCTGGCGCGGCAGGCTTATGAGCTCTGCGGCGACCAGGCGGCGCTGGAGCGTATGCGGGCCGCGCAGGAGAAGGAGATTCACCGCTTTGCCGCAGATGCGATCTGCGATTTTATCCTAAAGGAGGCGCGATAACATGGGAAGTATTTCTCTCTGCCTGGCTTTTGCCATTATGGGCTTCTTTCTGGGAAGCGTCATGTTTGCCCTGATCCTTCCCCGGCATTTTAAGGGGATCGATATCCGAAAGCTCAGCGACGATAAAAACCCTGGCACAGCCAATGCCGTCAAATACGGCGGCGTCGCCCTGGGCTTGCTTTGCCTGTTGGGCGATCTGCTCAAGGCTGGCCTGCCCGTTTATCTGGCGCGCCGTTTCTGCGGCATGGAGCACCCGCTTTTTGCGCTGGTCATGGCGGCGCCGGTTTTGGGCCATGCCTTCTCCCCCTTTTTAGGAGGGCATGGCGGCAAGGCAATTGCGCCTGCCTTCGGCGTGCTGGCCGCTCTGCTCCCGGCGGATCTTTCTTTTGGCGTTTTGGCCATCGCATTCATCTTCTTCTCTCTTGTCGTCGTGATCACGCCCAATCGCCTGCGGACGATTGCAGCTTTTGCCGTTCTGGTCATTTACAGCATTTTGGTGAATCAGCATGGCTCCGTCGCCCTGGGCTGCACGCTGCTCTCGGCCACCGTCATCCTCAAGCATTGGCGGCCGCTTCCCCAGGAAGCCCCCGGCATTTCATTTTTCGGGCGGCATAATCCCGCCTAATTTTTGAGACAGAAAGGAAATACGATGCAGCATCCACATCACGCTCTCATTCAGTCCCAGGCCGACGCTCTTGCGCCTCTCTTTGAAGAAATCAGCCACGCCATCTTCTCCATGCCCGAGCTGGGGCTTGCGGAATACCGCTCCTCCCAGTATCTGGCCGAGCTGATGCGCAGCCACGGCTTTGCAGTTCAGATGCCCTACCACGATCTTCCCACGGCGTTCCGCGCTGAATTTGGCCGGGGAGAAGGCCCCCGCATCGCGTTTTTGGCAGAATACGACGCGCTTCCGGGCTATGGGGAAAACGGCAGCCAGCCTGCTCATGCCTGCGGGCATAACTGGATCGCCGCCACGACTGCCGGCGCCGCCATTCTGCTCTCCAAGCTGCAAAGCCAGCTGGGCTTTGCGGGCAAAATCATCCTAATCGGCACGCCTGCGGAGGAAACCGTCGGCTCCAAAATCGATCTTGCCGCGGCCGGCGCTTTCTCGGATCTTGATGCGGCCTTTCAGGCGCACCTTGGCGACCGCAACGATCTGACCGCCAATATCCAGGCGCTGGATTCCATGGAATTTCACTTTAGGGGCAAGGCCAGCCATGCCGCCGCCTCTCCCTTTGAGGGCATCAATGCGCTGGATGCGGTTCAGCTCCTATTTGCTGGCATCGGCGCACTGCGCCAGCAGCTGCACCCGGATTACCGCGTGCACGGCATCATCATCGACGGCGGCCGGGCCACCAATATCATCCCAGAGCATGCCGCCTGCCAGATCACAACCCGTTGCCCCCAGAGAGCGGATTTGCAGGTGCTCACCCAGAAGATTATCAATATTGCAAAGGGTGCTTCCCTGATGACGGGCGCAGAGCTCTCCTATCATTTCTTCGAAAACCATTTCGATAACTATGTGCCCGTGCCCGCCCTGGTACAGCTGACCAAAGGCCATCTGGAGGAGTTCGGCTTTGAGCATATCGTCGCAGATGGCAGCAGCCCTGTCTGCGGGAGCACGGATTTGGGCAACGTCAGCTATGTCTGCCCGACGCAGTATTTCGAGGTCGCCTTCCCGACCACGCCGCCGTCGCACGTCCATGAGGCGGGTATTTTGCCGCATGTGGACGCCGCGCCTGCCTATGAAAAACTGCATGCCGCCGTCAAAGGTTTTGCTTCTGCCGCTCTGGAGCTCTTTGAAAACCCCGCTCTGGCGCGCGAGATCAAAGCCTGGCACCGGGAGAACGTGCATCAATAATGGGCATAGAAAAAAGCCGGCGATACGCATATCGCCGGCTTTTCTTTTGCAGTTTTTATGCTTTCCAGATGGATTTTAAAATCGAGCCAAGCTTTGGCGGCGTTCCATAGAGCAGAACGCCCACGCGGTAGATCTTCGCCGCCAGAACGCCAATGCCCACAACCGAGCCGATGAGGATGGCAATCGAGAGCACAATCTCATAGGGCGGCACCGTGCTCATGGCGATGCGCGCAAACATGGCCATCGGCGAAGTCAGCGGGATATAGGAGCACAGCTTCATCCAGATATTATCGAGATTCCCGCTGGACATGGAGAACATCACCACCAGAAACGCGATGATAAACAGCATCGTGATAGGCATGACGGATGTGTTGGTGTCCTCCAGCTTGGAGGCTGTCGAGCCGACGGCACCGTATAAAAACGCGTAGATGAAGAAGCCCAGCAGGAAAAACACCAGCATATAGCCCAGAAGCTCGGGCGGCATATTGAAGATGGAGCAGACGATAGGGTTATCTGCCCACTGCGCCTGATTGATGCGGAAGCACACAAGCGCCGTCCCAAAAATGCAGAGCAGCTGGATGAACCCGGCCAGGCAGGACGCGATCACTTTGCCGAACATCATTGCCGTGGGCTTTGCACTGGTGATGAGCACCTCCATCGCCCGGGAGCTCTTTTCTGAGGCCACGTTCGTCGCGACCATCTGCCCATAGAGCAGAATCACCATATAGAGCGCGAAAACCATGACGTAGGTGTAGAAGTAGTTCTGCATCTGGTCTTTGCCCAGGCTCTCTATCTCGTGCGTAACCTGCGCAGAGAGAATGTTCCCCGCCTGTTCGGGCGCAATGCCGCTCTCTATCATGGCGCCAACGCGGTAAGCATTTTTCAGAATTTCATCTGCAACGGCGGTTTTTTCATCGTATAGCCCGAGGTTTTCCACATAATAAGTATAAGAAGTTGGCCCGGTTATGACGAACGCGCACTCGGCCTCTCCCTGGGAAATCTTCTGCCTTGCCTCTTCCGCGCCGCCCTGCGCGATGCGGACGTCATAGCCCGCAAAGGCCGCGGCAAACGCTTCCCGCATGGTCTCTGCCTGCGTCTCAGATTCCAACGCGATCAGCATGACCGGGCTCTGCTCCTGCTCAGCTCCATCACCGCTCTTAAAAAAGGCCATAATATTCGGGAAAAACATGGCAGCCGCGATCAGCACGACCAGCGCAACCGTAATGCCGACAAAAACCTTATTTTTAAAATAGCTCTTCAGCTCAAAATTCAGAATGGTTTTAAACTGTTTCATCTCATCTCCCCCTCGCCTAATCCCCTGCATACTCGACGAAAATATCGCCCAGCGAAGGCTCGAACACCCGCATCTCATCGATATCGAAGCGCTCTGCCAGCATCTTCATGACTTGGTTTTTTGCCTCAGGCGAGGAAAGCGTGAGCACAAGCTCATTTTCCCCGGTCTTCTGCCCCGCCAAATCCGGCAGCGCCAAAATCTCATCCGCCGCCGCAGAGCGGATCACCAGCTTGTTTCTGGGGTAGCTATGCTTAATCTCGCTCAGCTCACCGTGCAGTGCAACTTTGCCATCCTTCAAAATGGCGATGCTGTCGCAGAACTCCTCGATATAGTGCATCTGGTGGCTGGAAAACAGCACGATTTTCCCCTTCCCAATCTCTTCTTTGACGACCTCTTTGAGCAGCATCGCATTGACGGGATCCAGGCCGGAAAAAGGCTCGTCTAGAATCACGATCTCGGGGTCGTGCGCCAGGGCGGTGATGAGCTGAATCTTCTGCTGGTTGCCCTTGGAGAGCGTATCCAGGCGCTTATCGCGGTGCTCGGCCATGTTCAGCCGCTCCAGCCAGTAGCCGATGGACTGGGCTGCCGCCCGGCGCTGCATTCCCTTAAGCTCTGCAAAATAGACCAGCTGATCGATGATCTTCTTTTTGGGATACATGCCCCGCTCCTCGGGGAGATAGCCAATCTTAATCTTGCTGTAGTCGATGGGCTTTCCGTCGATTAAAATGCTGCCGCCATCCGCCGGAAACACATCCATCAAAATTCGGATGGTCGTCGTTTTCCCGGCGCCGTTTCTGCCCAGCAGCCCGAAGGCCTGCCCGCCCTTTGCGGTAAAAGAGACCTCCCTCAGCACATTTTTCTCGCCGAAGCTTTTAGAGATCTCCCTTAGTTCAAGCTCCATTTTGGTTGCCTCCTTTTTCGTTTCCCTTTAGAGCAGCTCCTGATCATAGTGCGCGCGCTCGCCGCCCACGAATTTGGGTCGCACTCTCGCGCAGACAATCGGCGCCTGCCCAATCTTTCTGATCGAGAGGCGCACGGGCACGGCAACTCTCCTTAGATGCATGCCGATCAGCGTATTTCCGATATCCAGGCCCGCGTGCGCCGCAATCTGCTCCACCGCCACAGGCTCTGCAAAATGCGCGTAGGCTGCCGTAGCAAACGAGCCGCCTGCCTTGGGCTGGGGCACGACGTTGACCTGCTCATATCCATACCGTTCGGCGGCTTCCCGCTCTAAAATGATCGCCCGGTTGAGGTGCTCACAGCACTGTGCCGCCAGGAAGATTCCCTTTTCTGCGAGCACTTCCCAGATCCCGGAGAAAACCGCCTCCGCCACTTCGGGCGAAGAGCTAGAGCCGATCTTCTCCCCGCCAATTTCACTGCTCGAGCAGCCGACGACTAAAATTTGCCCGGCCTTGATTCCCGATGCCTGCACAAGCTCTTCCGCCGCCTGGCGCGCCTGCGCCCTTAGTTCTTCGTACATGATTTATCGCCTCGCTTTTAAAAGTTCCAGTAAAATTTTCGCCGAGCGATCTGCCATGGTCTGTTCAGACTGCTCCACAGAGCTGGCAGCGCCTTCATCCGCCAAATCCGAAATGGCGCGGATAATCACGAAGGGCACATTGTTCTGCACGGCCGTCTGTGCGATCGCGCCGCCCTCCATCTCCGCGGCCATCGCGTCAAAAGTGTCTCTAATCCACTTTTTCTTCCCGCTTTCAGAGACGAACAGATCCCCCGTCGCGATGCCGCCTTGATGAATATGCTCCTCCGGCATGACTTTGCGCGCCGCCTGCAAGAATTCCCGCATCAGCGCCTCATCCGGCAAGTATCTGGTGGGCTGATCCCTTTGCTCGCCTTCCATATAGCCCGGGGCATACCCAAGGCCGCTCATATCAAAATCGTGCTGTACGGCAAAACTGCCCACGACAATATCCCCAACTGCAAGCCCTTTGCCAATTCCGCCGGCAATGCCGGTGTTGACGATGCTCGAGGCATGGAAGCAGTCGATCATAGCCTGCGCGCCAATCGCCGAGGCGACTTTGCCGATGCCGCTTTTTAACAGCACGGCATCCTGCCCTTCCAGCTTCCCGGTATAGAAAACCGATCTGCCCAGGCGATGCTCCTCTATTCCCTGCATTTTCTCTTTCAGCAATGTGATTTCACTCTCCATTGCCCCGATGATACCAAACATGATTGTTGCTCCTTCTTTTTCTATGCCCTTTTGCGCTCGTTGCCGCGCGTCGTCCCGCACGATTCCCATAGTGCCATGATAAGCGCGAATCAGCCTGCCTTCATTCGGCGCCGCGTCGCGCGCATGGTTCCATATAGCCTCTCAGGCCGGATAACGCCGAGGTTATGATACCGCATGAGAGTAAACCTTCCTATTTTGGCATTGCGGCGAAGTACAGCAATGCGCGGTTCCATCTTCTCCCCGGCATCCCAAGCTTTGCTTCGGATAATGCCTATTATACCATAGCAGAATGTGGAATGTGTTTCGAAATTGTAAGTTATGCGATTCTTTTTTCTTGATCGAATGCGCTCCCCGCCCTTTGCCCCGCCTTCCGTCCACCGCGCCAGTCCCAAAAGGTATACTTTTGCGTTCTCATAGCCCCAGCTCTTTTATTTTCCGATAAAAGCTGGTCCGCCCCATTCCCAGCGTTTGCAGTGCCTGCTGGCAGGAGATCTCCTTTCCCCGCCATTGCTGCACAATCTCGGGAAATTCATTTGGCAGCCGCATTTTCTGCCGCCCGAACCGCACGCCCCTGGCTCTTGCCTCAACAATCCCCTCTGCCTGCCTCCGCTTCAGATTCTCCCGCTCTGCCTGCGCGGCATAGGAGAGGATTTGCAGCATCAGGCCAGAGAGCAGGGCGCTGGCGGCATCATCCTGCATGATGCGCGTATCCAGCAGCGGCATATCCAGCACAACAATGCGCACTTTCTTTTCCAGCATCATTTTGTTCCACTGCGCGATAATCTCGGGATAGCTGCGCCCCAGCCGATCCACGCTCTTGATGAAAACCGTGTCCCCTGGCATGAGGAGATCCATCATCTGCCGATATGCCGGCCGTTCAAAACCCACTCCGCTCTGCCTGTCGATAAAGATGCGCTTAGGCGGAATCTTTTGCGCCCGCATCGCCGCCACCTGCCGGCTGATATTCTGTTCACGCGTTGAAACGCGGATATATCCATACGCTTTCCCTCCCACGATTTCTGGCTCCTATCCTCATTTTTAAAAAGCATCATGATTGTAGCACAGCTCACGTGGGTGCTCTTCGGGGATTTTGTAGGAAAAACCAATTTTTTATCGACATCCCCGCCCTCCTGTTTCCACGCTTTGCCACAAACCTTTGCCAAAGCACCCGCCTTCTGGCAGGCAAATGCTCTCCTGCCCTATTTCCGCATGTCGGTTTGTGTTGATTTTGCTCTGCTTTTGGCGCGGCGCCTGCTTACCTTCGATTGACTATTGCCTTAAAATTGTTTAGAATGGAATTGTTCCAAATACGCATCAAAATAGAGGGAGAAAAGATATGATGAAGTATGATTTTGATACGCTTCATAACCGCCTGGGCACGAACAGCGTCAAGCACGATTTCGCTCAGGAGCGCGGGCATGGCGCAGATGTTCTGCCCATGTGGGTCGCGGATATGGATTTCCAGACGGCACCGGAAATTCTGGAGGCACTGCATTCCTGCGTCTCTCACGGCATTTTTGGCTATACCGATACAAAGAAAGACTACTTCGATGCCCTTGCAAATTGGGAAAAAACATATTTTAACTGGGATATTGAGCAGGATTGGCTCCTCCAGACGCCCGGCGTCGTCAACGCAATCGCCACAGGCGTGCGCGCGCTGACTTCCCCCGGCGACGCAGTTCTCATCACGCGCCCAGTCTACTATCCCTTCTCCCGCGTGATCGATAGAAACGCCCGCAAGCTGGTGAACAGCCCGCTCGTGTTCGAAGATGGAAAATACCAGGTCGACTTTGCAGATTTTGAGCAAAAGATCGTGGAAAACGATGTCAAACTCCTCATCTTCTGCAGCCCGCATAACCCTGTCGGCCGCGTCTGGACGGCGGAAGAGCTGGAGAAAATCGGCGATATCTGCCTGAAGCACAACGTCATCGTCATTTCGGATGAGATTCACGCGGATTTCACCTTCCCCGGCCATCGCCATATCCCGCTTTGCAGCCTGAAAAAGGAGTATGAGCGCATTACCATCACCTGCACAGCCCCCAGCAAATCCTTCAATCTGGCTGGGCTTGCGACTTCCAATATTCTCATTCCCAACCCGGAGCTCCGGGAAAAATTCGTCGCAGAGCAAGAAGCAGCCTCCATCGACGGGGCAAACCAGCTTGGCCTGGCTGCCTGCAAAGCCGCCTATACCAAAGGCGCCGAATGGCTGCGTCAGCTCAAAGAGTATCTGGCCGGCAATCTTTCCTATGTGCGCGAGGCGCTGAAAGAAATCCCCGGCGTTTCCCTGGTCGAGCCGGAAGGGACGTATCTGCTCTGGCTGGATTTCCGCGGCCTTGGGCTAAACTCGGAACAGCTGGAAGATTTCATCGAGCATGACGTGCGCATCTGGCTGGACGGCGGCGAGATGTTCGGCCCGGAAGGAGCTGGTTTCCAGCGCGTCAATATGGCCTGCCCGAGGGCGACAGTGGTCGTGGCGATGAAGCGTCTCAAGCAGGCTGTGGCCGATTTGAACAGCCAAAAATAGAGCTTAGAATCGAGAGAAAATTCGCGTCCAAAATTCTATATTATCTAAGTTATATAGAATTATAATATCGGCTTTTTGTAATTTAAGCTAAAACGCTTTTTCTCTGCCGTTTTTCGGACAAAAAGAAGCATCCAAATGGATGCTTCTTTTTTATTCGCTCCTCTTTTCTTCCTTCAAAAGCCGCTCAACCATTGACACAAAAAAGAGAGGGAATTCCCTCTCTTTTTGCGCCCGCACTATTCCACTTTGGGCAGGCTCCATTCGTAGCGCGTCGCCAAAATCCGAATGCCAAACGTGAGCAACACGCTGGCCGCCATGGCGATTTTCTCATTGATGCCAAGCCGGTAAACAATATAGTAGCATCCCGCCCCGGCAATCGCCGCAACGGCGTAAATATGCTTGTGCAGTACGGCTGGCAGGCTCTGGCTCATCATATCCCGCAAAATGCCGCCTCCAACGCCCGTCAACATGCCCAGCGTGATGGCGAAAAACCAGTTTTGCTCAAACCCTGCCTGAATTGCCGCCTGCACGCCAATGGCGGAAAAGACGCCAAGGCCAATGGCATCGAACACATTGTTGATGGTGGAGATGCGTGGCATATGCCTCTGATAGCGCTCTTTGCTGCACCGCGCAACCAGAAACACTGCCAGCCCGCAAAGAACGGCAATCAGCAGATATTCGTAGCGTTCAAACATCCTTGGCGGAATATGCCCCAGCAGCAGATCCCGCGTAACGCCGCCGCCCAGCGCTGTTACGACGCTGAGCAGCAGAACGCCGAATAGATCCAGCTTTCGCTCGATGGCCGTCATGGCGCCGGAAATGGCAAATGCGGCCGTCCCGGCGAGCTCCGCGCCATAGAAAATCAGTTCTGCGAGATTCATTTTCCCTCCGGCATTGCGCTAGGCTCTGCCTATTTTTTCGATGAGGGAGATGATCTCATCGATCTTCTCCTCTTCGCCGCCATTTTCAAACGACTCCCGCACACAGCTTTTCATATGCGCAGACAGAATCTCCCGGTTTGCCTTTTGGATGATCGCCTGCGCCGCCATGAGCTGATGCGAAATATCCAGGCAGTAGCGATCTTCCTCTATCATTTTCAGGACGCCTTCCAGCTGCCCCTTTGCCGTCTTGACCAGACGGGTAATCGGCTTTTTCTCTGCTTTCATTATTTTTCTTCCACGGAAACGGCCTCAAAGCCCGCTTCATTGACCGCATCCATCAGCGCCGCGTCCGAAACCTCTGCCGCCAGCTTGACTTCCGCCAGCTTCTTTTTGAGGTTGACCGCCGCCTTTTCCACGCCTGCAACGCCCATCAGCGCCTTTTCCACCGCCGCCTGGCAGTGCGCACAGCTCATTCCATTGACATGCACAATCTTTTTCATTTCGTCTGCTCCTTGTTTTGATGATTCTATTTTACCATAATGATACTTCGGGCGGAAGAGCTTGAGCCGCAGTGCATTGCCCACCACGCAAACCGAGCTTAAGCTCATGGCCGCCGCTCCAAACATGGGCGAGAGCCGCCACCCGAGCACCCCGAAAAACACGCCTGCCGCCAGGGGAATCCCGACGCTGTTGTAGAAAAACGCCCAGAAGAGGTTTTCCTTGATGTTGCGCAGAACAGCTCTGGAAAGCTGAAATGCCGCGACCGCATCCAGCAGATCGCCCCGCATGAGCACAATATCCGCCGATTCCATGGCAATATCTGCCCCAGCGCCGATTGCAATGCCCACGTCTGCCCGGGCCAGCGCCGGCGCATCGTTGATACCATCGCCCACCATGGCGACTTTCTTGCCGCTCTTCTGCTCTTCCCGCACGGCCTTTTCCTTATCCGCCGGCAGAACCTGGGCGATGACCTTCTCAATCCCCAGCTGAGATGCTATGGCTTTTGCCGTGCGCTCATTATCCCCCGTCAGCATGACGACATCAATGCCCATAGCTTTTAGCTCTGCCACAGCCTGCCGGCTTGTGGGCTTTGGCCGATCCGCCACTGCGGCTTTGCCCAGCAGTTTTCCCTGCCCCGCAAAATACAGCACAGTCTTTCCCTGCTCTTCCAGCATCTGCGCCTGCGCAGTGCTCTCGTCAGGCAACGCAATGCCCTGCTCCTGCATGAGAGCGATATTGCCGGCAAAATACTGTTTTCCCTCTATCTGCGCGCGCAGTCCCTTGCCTGGGAGCGCCTCGAACGCCTCTGCCGCCAAAAGCTCCAGACCCCGCGCCTGGGCCTCCTGCAAAATCGCTTCGGCCAGAGGGTGTTCGGATGGCTTCTCCAGGCTGGCCGCCAGGCGGAGCAGCTCTTCTTCGCCCACGCCGTCTTCGGGCTGAAGATCTGTTACGGCGGGTTTGCCTTCGGTCAGCGTGCCCGTCTTATCTAAAATAACCGTCTTTACCTTATGCGCAGTCTCCAGCGCCGCCGCAGATTTGACCAAAATCCCCTGCTCTGCGCCTTTGCCCGTCCCCACCATGATGGCCACAGGCGTGGCCAGGCCAAGGGCGCAGGGGCAGGAGATGACCAGCACGGAAATGCCGATGGAAAGCGCGAATTCCGCCCCTTTGCCCAGCAGCAGCCAGACTGCCGCCGCAATCACGGCTATCGTCATCACGACTGGCACAAAAATGCCCGCCACTTTATCCGCCAATTTGGAAATGGGCGCTTTGGAGGCCGCGGCTTCCTCCACCAGCTCGATGATTTTGGAGAGCGTCGTATCCGAGCCGACCTTTTCAGCCCGCATGGTGAAGTAGCCGGTTTTGTTGATGGAGGCCGTATAGAGCGGATCCCCCGCCCGCTTCTCCACGGGCAGGCTCTCACCCGTCAACGCCGATTCATCCACCGCGCTGCTGCCCTCCAGAAGCACGCCGTCTACCGGCACCCTCTGCCCCGGCCGCACCGGCAGAATATCCCCAGCCTGCACCTGCTCAATGCCAATTTCTATTTCCTCGCCATCCCGCAGGACGACTGCCGTTTTGGGTGCCAGATCCATGAGCTTGGAGATCGCTTCGCTGGTTTTCCCCTTGCTGCGCGTCTCCAGAAATTTTCCCAGCGTGATAAGCGTCAAAATCATGCCCGCGGATTCAAAATAGAGATCCGCGCTATACTGCTGAACCACCGCCATATCGCCGTGCCCCAGGCCATAGCTGATGCGGAAAATCGCAAAAATGCCATAGACCATAGCTGCAGATGCACCGACGGCGATGAGCGAATCCATATTTGGGCTGCCATGCAGCAGCGTCTTAAAACCAACGATGAAATACTTCCGGTTCAGATATAAGATGGGCAAAACCAGCAAAAACTGAACCAGCGCAAAGTTCAGCGCATTCTCATTTCCATGCAGGAAACCTGCAATAAAGCCCGGCACAGGCAGGCCAAACCACATCTGGAACATATGATGCATGGAGACATACATCAGCGGGATCAAAAACCCGAGCGACCACCAAAACCTGGTCTTCATGCCGCGGATTTCCTCTCCTGCAATATCGGCAGGCGCGCTTTTCTGCCCCGCAGAAGCGCCGGCGATCTGCGCCCCATACCCCGCATGGCGGACTGCGCCAATAATGGCTTCCGGGCTCACTGAATCTTCAAATTCCACCTGCATACTGCCCGTCAGCAGGCTCACCGAAACCTCCTGCACGCCCGGCACTTTGCCAACCGCCTTTTCTACGTTTGCCTGGCAGGCCGCGCAGGTCATGCCGGCAACATCAAACTTTTCTTTCATAACCACTCCTTCAAATACCCCCCTTGGGTATAGTATTATATTGGCAGATATTTCTTCTGTTGTCAAGCATATTCTCTGCTCCTATTGTGCCGTTTCATAAAATAAAATATGTGATCTGCGCTTTGCCTGATGCGGCCAACCTGAACTATCTGCAAAAAAATGGGAGCTGCCCTGACGAAAAAGGCAGCTCCAAGGGGAGCCGATCTGCAAATTATAAATAAAGATTAGATAAAATAGGGATTTGGCCGGAACAGAATTGTGATGAAATCGATCACCACTCCAATGCCCAGCAGTCCGCAGGTCAGAAGATAGAGCACGCCCAGCCCTGCTTTGCCTTCGTAGAATTTATGCGCCCCGAAAACGCCCAAAAACAGGCACAAGCACAGTGCGACCCATTTATTTCTGGCCTTTGCCGCCACATAGGCGTTGACACTGCTGTTCGTGTTCTGGTTGGCGTTGTTGATGACGATATTCGGCGCGCCGCCCTGGGCCACCTGCTCCACCTGCCTGCCGCACAGCGTGCAGACGACGGCATCCGCCGGTATTTTCCCGCCGCAGTGCTTGCAAAATTTCTCCGGCGCCTGCTGAGGGGGCACTTGCTGCTGCGCAGCTTTCTGTTCCATATCCATGCTAATTTCCTCCTAAAGAACTCTTAGTAAGGCCAGTATAGCAAAGGGCGCGAAAATTGTCAATTTTTATTAATCATTAATGATAATTATATATCATTTTGCGCAATATATAATTGACAGCAGGGGAGGGACTTACATGTTCATACAGGCAGATACTCGCATTAAGCAGCTGCGCCTGTCCCGAGGGATGACGCAGACAGAGCTGGCCAAAGTCATGTCGGTTACGCGCTCCAGCGTCAACGCCTGGGAAATGGGTATTTCTGTGCCCACGGCGGCAAAGCTGGTAGAGCTTTCTTTGTTCTTCCATGTCTCCACAGATTATCTTCTTGGCATGGATGACGCGGAAAGCGTGCGGCTGGATGGCTATACGAAGGAGCAGAAGGAGCTCATCTTCGCACTGCTTTCCTATTTTGAAAAGGAAAAATCCGAGGATTAGCCCCAGCCATCGGCAGGCAAACTGCGCGGCACAAAAAAGCGCCCAAATAAGGGCGCTTTTTTGATGCATCGCTATTCCTCTAATATTCTCTCTATCAGCCTGCGCAAGATGGCCGCATTGCCTCTGCCGCCCGTCTCGGCCATGGCCTGGCCGATGATGGCGCCAATCGCCTGTTTCTTGCCCCGCTTATAGTCGGCCGCAGATTTTTCGCATTGCCGCACAGCGCTTCTGGCAATGGGCTCCAAGACGCCCTCATCGCTCTGCTGCCAGAGCTCCATGCGATCAAGATATGCCGATGGCTCTTCCCGCTCCTCCCAGAGGGCCGCAACGGCCTTTTTCGCCGCCGCCGCACTGATCTTCTCCTGGCCCACGAACTCGGCCAACTGCGCCAGATGCTCCGGCGGGATGGGGATCGCCGTCTCTGCTCCCAGCAGCCGGAACACCTCCCCCAGCATCAGCGCCGAAAGCGCTTTGGGATAGGCGCATTGTTCTGCCGCCTGCTCGAAATAATCCGCAACCTCCCGCTCGCTGACCAAAATCTCCGCATCTGCCGGGGCAATTTGATATCGCTTTATATACCGCGCCTTGCGGGCATCCGGCAGCTCCGGGATGCTGGCGGCAATGCGGGAAACCTCCTGCTGGCTGACCACAATGGGCACCAGATCCGGATCGGGGAAATAGCGGTAGTCGTCGGCATCCTCCTTGCTGCGCATGGAAAAGGTTTTCCCCAGGCTCTGATCGAACCGCCGCGTCTCCTGAGTGATGGCCTCTCCCGCCTCCACCGCCTGCACCTGCCTTGCGAATTCATATTCGATGGCCTTGGCGATAAACTGGAAGGAGTTGAGGTTTTTCATCTCGGTGCGCGTGCCAAGAGCCTGCTCTCCCTTTTTGCGGACAGAGAGGTTGACATCGCAGCGCATGGAGCCCTCCTGCATTTTGCAGTCGGATACGCCGGTATAGATGAGGATTGCCCGGAGCTTGCGCAAAAATGCGTTGACTTCCTCGGCCGAGCGCAAATCCGGCTCGGAGACGATCTCGATGAGCGGCACGCCGCAGCGGTTGTAATCGCAGAGCGTCTCCCCGCCGGCCGTATGCACCAGCTTGCCCGCGTCCTCCTCGATATGAATGCGCGTGATGCCAATGCGCTTTGGCGCCCCGCAGTCGATATCTAGGTATCCATGCTGGCAGAGGGGCAGATCGTACTGCGAGATCTGGTACGCCTTGGGCAGATCCGGGTAGAAATAGTTTTTGCGATCCTGTTTGGAAAACTCCGCAATCTCGCAATTCGTCGCAAGGCCGGCCCGCACCGCGTATTCCACCACCTTCTCATTGAGCACGGGCAGCACCCCCGGCATCCCCATGCAGACCGGGCAGCACTGCGTATTGGGCTGGGCGCCAAAGGCCGTGGAACAGCCGCAGAAAATCTTGCTCTGCGTTTTCAGTTCCACATGCACTTCCACTCCAATGACCATCTCAAACTCTTTTTTCATCTTGCCGCCCCCTTTTCCTGCTCAAAAGCGTATGCCGCCTGATATAGTTCCGCCTCGCCAAAAGCCCTGCCGATGAGCTGCATCCCGATGGGAAGCCCCTCCGCATCCCTGCCGCAGGGCAGCGAGAGCGCAGGCAGGCCGGCAATATTGACGGGCACCGTGTAGATATCCCCCAGATACATCTGGAGCGGATCGCCGGTTTTCTCCCCCAGGCGGTAGGCCGTCGTCGGGGCGACGGGAGCGAGAATCATATCGCATTGCTCCAATACGCGCTCAAACTCCCGCTTGATGAGCGTGCGCACCTCCAGCGCCTTCTTATAATAAGCGTCGTAGTAACCTGCCGATAGGACAAAACTGCCCAGCATGATCCTGCGCTTGACTTCTGCGCCAAATCCTTCACTGCGGGAGCGCTCGTAGAGCTGCTCGATTCCCTCAAAGTTTTCCGAGCGGAAGCCGTATTTGATGCCGTCGAACCGCGCCAGGTTGGAAGAAGCCTCTGCGGATGAGATGACGTAGTAGGCCGGCAGGGCATTTTTCAGCACAGGCATACTCACCTGCACGATCTCCGCCCCCTGCCGCTCCATGGTTTTGGCCGCGGCCAGAATGCTCTGGCGGATCTCGCCCTGCAGCCCTTCCCCAAAGAACTCTTCCGGCACCGCGATTTTCATGCCCCGAATGGATTTCCCCAGCTTCGCGCCGTAGTCCCCGTATTCGCGCGCAACGCTGGTCGCATCCCGCCTATCGTGCCCGGCAATGGCCGAAAGCACCAGCGCCGAATCCCGGACGTCTCTGGTCAGCGGCCCAATCTGATCCAGCGAAGAGGCAAAGGCGATGAGGCCATAGCGCGAGACTGCGCCATATGTCGGCTTCATGCCGACCACGCCGCAGAAGGCCGCAGGCTGGCGGATGGAGCCGCCCGTATCCGAGCCCAGCGAAAAGACCGCTTCCCCCGCCGCGACTGCCGCGGCACTCCCCCCCGAGCTTCCCCCTGGAACATGCTCCAGGTTTGCCGGGTTTTTGGTTGGATGAAAATAGGAGTTTTCCGTGCTGGAGCCCATAGCGAATTCATCCATATTCAGTTTGCCCAGCAGTACGCTGTCCCGCAGTTTTTCCACGGCAAACGCATCGTAGGGCGGAATAAAATGCTCCAGCATCCGGGAGGCGCAGGTCGTCCGGATGCCCTTGGTGCAGAGGTTATCCTTGAGCGCCATGGGGATGCCCGCCAGCGCCCCCAGCCGCTCGCCTTTGGCTCGGCGCGCATCGATGCTCTGCGCCTGCGCTTTGGCGCGCTCCTCCTCTACCAGAAGGTATGCGCCCACTTCCGGCTCTCTTTTTCTAATCTCCGCCAGATATGCCTCTGTGGCCTCCAGCGCGCTCAGGCGGCCCTGCTCCATCTCCTGCCGCATCTCATATGCGCTAAGCTTTAAAATATCGCTCATCTCTTCCGCCTCCTATTCGATCACCTGGGGAACCATCAGATACCCATCCTGCGCGCTGGGCGCATTTTCCAGCAGCTGCTCCCTCGGCATACTGGGCAGAACCTCATCTCTTCGCAGGACGTTCTGCATGGGGACGACGTGCGCCGTGGGCGGCACGCCCGCCGTATCGATTCCCGCCAGCTGATCTGCAAAGGCGATAATGGCAGAGAGCTCACCCTCCATCGTCTGTTCTTCCTCGGGGGAAAGCGCCAGCTTGGAAAGCCGGGCGACTTTTTTTACGTCCACCCGCTTTTTACTGCGCTTCTGCGCCTGCTTCCCCTCTTCCCGGAAGCTCTGCCCCAGCCCCAGCACTTCCAGCTGCTCTTCGCTGACGTAATCCGGCGCCAGCGTCATCGGGCAGGCGGCGTCTTTGGTCTTGGGGAAAGCCGTAACATCCCGCAGTGATTCTGCCCCCAAAAGCAGCATGGCCAGGCGGTCCAGCCCAAAGGCAAACCCGCCGTGCGGCGGCGTCCCATAGCCAAAGGCATCCACCAAAAAGCCGAATTTTTCCTGAATCTGCTGTTCGGAGAAGCCCAGCGCCTGGAACATGGCCTGCTGTACCGCCTGATCGTGGATGCGGATACTGCCGCTGCCCAGCTCGGTCCCGTTGAGCACGACGTCGTAAGCCTGGGCCCGCACCTTCTCCGGCGCGGTTTTGAGATACTGCAGGTCCTCCGGATAGGGCATGGTGAAGGGGTGGTGCGTCGCCACATAGCGGCGCTCCTCCTGGGAATATTCAAATTCCGGAAAATCCGTGACCAGCAGGAACCGATACTCTCCCTCTTTGCGCAGGCCCAGCAGATCCGCCAGCGCCAGCCGCAGTCCGCCCAGCACCCGGCGCACTGTCGCCAGCTGATCTGCGCAGAACAGGATGAAATCACCCGGCTGCGCGCCGGTTTTCTCTATGATGGCCCGAATCTCCTCCGGCTTAAAATACTTGGTCAGAATCGAGTAAACCTCGCCGTCTTCCCGCAGTGCGATCCACGCCATGCCCTTGGCGCCCAGCCGCTGAGCCTTGGCCGTGAGCTCTTCAATGGTGCTGCGGGTAAAGGCCGCGCCGTCCGGAATGCAGAGCGCGCGCACCACGCCTCCTGCTTCGGCGACACTGCGGAATACGCCAAAACTGCAAGTTTTCGCGATCTCGGTTAGTTCAATGATTGGCAGATCAAAGCGCAGATCCGGCTTATCCGTCCCGTAGAGATCCATGGCCTGCTGCCAGGTCAGCCGCGGAAATTTCTCCGCAAGCTCGATGCCCATGACGCTTCGCATGAGGGATTTGAACATCTGCTCTAGGTGCACAAGCACATCCTCCTGCTCCACGAAGGAGAGCTCCATATCCACCTGGGTGAATTCCGGCTGGCGGTCTGCCCGCAAATCCTCATCCCTAAAGCACCGGGCAATCTGGTAGTATTTATCCATGCCGCCCACCATGAGCAGCTGCTTGAAAATCTGCGGCGACTGGGGCAGCGCATAAAACGCCCCGGGGTGTACCCGGCTGGGCACCAGATAGTCCCGCGCGCCTTCGGGCGTGCTCTTGGTTAGAATGGGCGTTTCTACCTCGATAAAGCCGGCCCCGTCCAGATAATCCCGCACGGCTCTGGCCAGCTTATGGCGGAAGCGCAGGTTTTTTTGCATCTGTTCCCGGCGCAAATCCAGATAGCGGTGTTTGAGCCGCAGTTCCTCCTTGACGCCCGCCGCATCAGCCATCTGAAAGGGCAGCGCTTTGGAGACCGAGAGAATTTTGAGCCCCTCGGCCCGCAGTTCAATCGTCCCGGTTTTGAGCTTTGGGTTATAGGTCTGCTCATCGCGGATCTCAATTCTCCCCCAAACCTCGATGGCGGATTCATTTCGGAGCGTCTCCGCCTGGGCAAAGCCTTCGCCCAGCAGATCCATATTGCAGACCACCTGCAAAATGCCCTCCCTATCCCGCAAATCCAGGAAAATGACGCCGCCCATATCCCGCTTGGCCGCCACCCATCCAGCCGCCGTCGCCCGCTGACCGACATAGTCTTCCGTAAATTCTCCGCAATATTTCGTCCTTCTCATCGCCATGCTCCTTCCACCTCTTTTGCAAATAAAAAAAGCTTTTCCTCCCCTGATAGGGACGAAAAGCTCTGTTTCCGCGGTACCACCCAAATAGATAGAAAAATTCTATCCGCTCATCCGGATACGCCCAAAGGGATATCCTGCGGCGATAACGCTCCGCCTGCGTCTCGGCCTACTCGCTCTCTTTCGGCCCAGCGGCTCCCGGATGTTCTTCAGCAAAAAATCCGCACCCGGCTCGCACCATCCCGGGCTCTCTTTGGCTACCATTTCCGCATACTCTTCCGATCCACGCCTTTGTTCAAATTATATCGCTATTTTACGGCTTGTCAAGATATTTTATGCAAGTTTTCACTCTTCGGCTGCATTTTCCTGCCGGATAGGCTTGCCGTTTTTGCGTAAAAACTGCAATTTTGTCTCGGAGATGATGACAGCGATAAACACCAATATGAATCCTGCCGCAAGCTTTCCTGTCATTTTCTCGCCGTAGAACAGTACGGAGAACAGCACGCCGAACACGGATTCCAGGCTCAAAATGATGGAAGCTGTGGCCGGGTGCGTATATTTCTGCCCGATGGTTTGCAGCAGCATGCCGCCGCCTGTGGCCGCAACGCCCAGGAAGATAACTGCCCAGATGGCCTCCGCGCCAGCCTGCACGCTGGTCGTCTCGAACAGCGCGGCAGAGGTCCAGGAACAAACAGCCGCTGTGCCAAATTGCAGGATCGTCAGCAGAATCGCGTCTCTGCCCCGGGATGCCTTGGCCACGACGACCATATGCACCGCGTAAAATACGCCGCCCAGCAGCGTCAGCGCATCGCCGATGCCAATGGAAAAATCGTCCGTCAGGGAAATCAGCCCAATGCCCAAAATGCAGAGAAGCGCGGCGGAAATGTTATAGAGATCCGGCGCCTTCTTCTCGGTCAGCCAATACAGAAAGGGCACGATGACGCAGTAAACCGCCGTCAAAAACGCATTTTTGCCCGGAGTGGTAAACTGAATGCCGATGGTCTGCACACAGTAAGCCAAAAAGAGCAGAACGCCCATCAGCACGCCCCGCCAGAGATAACCCCAATCCAGTTTCTTCCAGCAGTGAAAGCATACCAGCCCCAGCAGCACAAACGCGATGGAAAACCGCCATGCCAAAAGCAGGTTGGGCGGGAACGCATCCACGGTGTTTTTGACGATAAAAAAAGTCCCTCCCCAGACGATCGCCGCGACAAACAGCGCCAGAGAAGACCATTTTTGCATTTGTTTTTCTTTCATTTGCTTTTCTCCTTAAAAAATTCCGTTTCCACCAGCTTTGCCTTCGCCAAAAAGGCAAAAGAAAAACAGGAATCTTTTTTTCCGGGAATCCGCAAAAGAAGCGCATCTGTTTTTGGTGCGTCTTTCAAATTATAAGCGTCTGGGCGGCGCTCTGTCAACCCCCGGTGCCTTTCCCTTCGGCGCAGGCATGCTGCGGTTTGCAGTCCTCACTCCATTCGGCTTCATTTTTTCTCTTTATCCTCTTTATTTTATCTCTTTTTTGCAATTTTCCAATTTCATCCTGCAAATTTTGATAAAAAATGTTGACACACAAATCAGGTTGCGCTATACTTTGAATATAGACAGCAAAGGCGCTGCAGATTGATTCTGTTGGCGCCTTTTCTTATAACAATTTTTAATTCATTTGGGAGGAAATGTTCATGACGCAAATTTCCGAAATCTTTGGAAGCATGGTCTTTGGGGATGCCGCAATGCGGGAAAAGCTGCCCAAGGATATCTACAAAGCCCTCAAGAAAACCATTCGGAATGGGAAAACTCTGGATCCTGAGATCGCCGGCGCCGTCGCCAACGCGATGAAATCCTGGGCCATCGAAAAGGGCGCGACGCACTACACGCATTGGTTCCAGCCCATGACGGGCATCACGGCTGAAAAGCACGATTCCTTCATCAGCCCTACTTCGGACGGCGGCATCATCCTGGAATTTTCCGGCAAAGAGCTGGTCAAAGGCGAGCCGGATGCCTCCAGCTTCCCCAACGGCGGCCTGCGGGCGACCTTCGAAGCCAGAGGCTATACCGCCTGGGATCCCACCTCCTATGCCTTCATCAAAGACGGCGTGCTCTGCATCCCGACGGCCTTCTGCTCCTATAACGGCCAGGCGCTGGATAAGAAAACGCCCCTGCTGCGCTCGATGGAGGCGATCAACAAACAGGCGCTGCGCATTTTGAGGCTGTTCGGCAACCGGGAGGCGACCAACGTCATCTCCAACGTCGGCCCCGAGCAGGAGTATTTCCTCATCGATACCGAGCTGTTCAATCAGAGAAAGGACCTCTTCTTTACGGGCCGCACGCTGTTTGGCGCAAAGCCGCCCAAGGGCCAGGAGCTTTCGGATCACTATTTTGGCAGCATCAAAACCAGAGTCGCTGAGTTCATGGAAGACCTGGATATCGAGCTTTGGAAAATCGGCATTCTGGCCAAAACCGAGCATAACGAAGTCGCTCCTTCTCAGCATGAGCTTGCCCCAATTTACACCACGACGAATATCGCCACGGATCACAACCAGCTGACCATGGAGATCATGAAGAAAGTCGCCAAGCGCCACGGGCTGACCTGCCTGCTGCATGAAAAGCCCTTTGCCGGCCTCAACGGCTCGGGCAAGCACAACAACTGGTCGCTTTCCACAGACAAAGGCGAAAACCTTCTGGAGCCGGGAAGTTCCCCGGAGGAAAACGCGCAGTTCCTGCTCTTCCTCTGCGCTGTCATCAAGGCTGTGGATGAGCATCAGGATTTGCTGCGCATCTCCGTCGCCAGCGCGGGCAACGACCACCGCCTGGGCGGCCACGAGGCGCCCCCGGCCATCATGTCTATGTTCCTGGGCGATGAGCTGACGGCCATTTTGGATTCCATCATGCAGGGCGTCCCCTATGATAAGAACGATGCCGGGGAGATCGAGGTCGGCGTGCATGTTCTGCCCAAGTTCCCCCGGGACAACACAGACCGCAACCGGACTTCCCCCTTCGCTTTCACGGGCAACAAGTTCGAGTTCCGCATGCTGGGATCCAGCGATTCCATCGCCTGCGCCAACTATATCATCAACACCATCGTCTCGGATGTGCTGATGGAGTTTGCAGATCAGCTGGAATCCGCGCAGGATTTCAACAAAGAGCTGCAAAAGCTCATCAAAAATACGCTGAATGCCCATAAGCGCATCATCTTCAACGGCAATGGCTATACCGAGGAATGGGCACAGGAAGCAGAGCGCAGAGGGCTGCTCAACCTGAAGACCACCGTCGATGCGCTTCCCTACTATATCAAGCCGGAAAACATTGCGCTGTTCGAGCGGCACGGCATCTTTACAGAGCCGGAAATGCACTCCCGCTACGAGATCCTCATGGAGAACTACTGCAAAGTGCTCAATATCGAAGGGCTGACCATGCTGGATATGGTCAGGAAGGATATCTTCCCGGCAGTCAGCGCATACTGCGGCGATCTCTCCAGCAACGCGCTGGCAAAGAAGGAGCTCTGCGAGAGCATCTCCTGCGAAAGCGAGATTGCCCTTCTGGAGAAGCTTTCCAAGCTTTCCGCCTGCCTGATGAAATCTGCGGATGAGCTGGAAAATGCGCTGATGGGCGTTGCAGAATGCGATGATATCAAGGCCAGAGCGGAATACTACCGCGATCAGGTTCTGCCCAAAATGCAGGAACTGCGGGCGGTGGGCGACCAAATCGAGGTCAACCTGGGCCAGGATTACCTCCCCTACCCGACCTACGGCCAGCTGCTCTTCTCCGTATGCTAAAACTGGCAAAAAAGGAAGCGATTTCTCGCTTCCTTTTTTATTTATTCTTTACCCGCTTTTTCGCTTCATGTTATACTAGAAAAAAGCAAACTTGGAGGAACACTTATGGCTGAATATATGACGCAGATCATCGGCAAGCAGAAAAATATCGCGCTCATTGCCCATGATAATAAAAAAGCCGAGCTCATCGGCTGGTGCCGGGAGCACAAGGAGACGCTCAACCAGCATTTTCTCTACGGCACAGGCACAACTGCCCGGATGATCAATATGCAGACTGGCCTGCCCGTGCGCGGATACAACAGCGGCCCTCTGGGCGGCGATATGCAGATTGGCGCGCAGATCGTCGAGGGCAATATCGATTTCGTCATCTTCTTTTCGGATCCGCTCACAGCCCAGCCTCACGATCCGGATGTCAAAGCCCTGCTGCGCATCGCCCAGGTTTACGATATTCCCATCGCCAACAATAAGGCCACAGCGGATTTTCTTCTGACCTCTTCTCTCATGGATCAGGAATATGCCCACGAGATCATCAACTTCCAGCAGAATATCAAGGCGCGCGCTGAAACGCTGTAAAAAAAACAGGCAGTTTACCCTTAGGTGAGCTGCCTGGTTTTTATTGGAAAGCAAATGGAATAAAGCACTTTGTATTTCCAATTTCAAACCCTATTTATATTTAATTATATTAATTTTTTAGACGCAATGTAGATTTTAGTTTATCGCTCTTCTTCCCGCCTTTTTCTCAAATATCAGCAGAAAGAGCGAGCCAGCCCCAGCAGGATCCAGCGCTGTTTTTGGAACTGGTCAGCGTCCTTTTTTGTATTGCAAACCCTATTTCCGCCTTTTCTCTCTGGCCCGTGCAATCGCCTCTTCTTCCTTTTTCCCCATGATGCGCTTGAGCAATGTATACGCAAAGATGCCAAGCACCAAGATTGCCAGCATGGCGTATTTGTATTTTCCATAGTATTCGCCTACCGCCTGCCAGTTTTCCGAAAGCAGATAGCCTGCCCAGACGAGCAGCGCGTTCCAAATGGCTATGCCGACAGTGGATGCGCTTAAAAAGGTCCCCAGATCCTGCTTTGCAAGGCCTGCGATGAAGGAAATATACGTCCGGCAGAGTGGAATTACCCGGCAGATGCCCACCGAAAAAGCCGAATATTTCTCAAATTTCTGCCGGGTTACTTCCAGCCCGCCGGCCAGCCTAGGGAAGCGCCGCTCCAGTTTTTCCATCATGCGCGCACCGCCCCAGCGGGCCAGGCTGTAATCCAATAAGCTTCCGCCCAGGCCGGCGGCAATGCAAATCAGATAGACCGAGAGAAACGTGAACCCTCCCTGCGCGGCGACAGCGCCGGAAAGCGGCAAGACGATCTCGCTGGGAACAGGAAAGCACGCATACTCCAGGAATACCGCGAAAAAAATTGCGATAAGCCCATACTTTTGGATAATTTCGATGACCGTCTGATCCGCCATAACCCGTTCCCCTTCGCTTAAACTCTCGTATCATATGTATTCCCCCCTCTCCCGGTTTAGAAATGCGCAAACAAAAAGAGCCTGAATTTTCAGGCTCTTTTCCGGCTGATTAGATATTCTTTCCTCTGCCCGTTACTGGAATCTTATCCACGATTTCTCCATCCCGCATGAGATAGAGGAAATCATAGAGATTGATCGTCGTGCAGCAGTGCCCCGGATAGAAGGCGACCTGCTCGCCCACCTGGAGCCCCGAATCGTCATCGAAAATCGCACAGTGCTCTTCGTGCAGCTTGATCTGCGCCTCGGGATCCTGGACTGGGTAGGGCGGCGTCTGATCCACGCCAAAGCTCTTGATGCCCGCATCCACAACCACCGTCTTTGGATTTTTGCTGACGACCGTCGAGAGCACGAAAAGCGCCGGCTGAAAGGGCAGGCCAAAGCGCCCGTAGGAGGTATCCGAGAAGAGATAGCTTCCCGCCTGAATCTCCGTATAAACGCCGTGCGCGGCCTTCATCTCAACCGTGCCCGTGCTTCCGCCGCTGATTTCGCGCACCGCAATGCCCCGCTCCTGCAAGTATTCTCTAAGCTGCCGCATGGTCTGCTCTGTCTTTTCCACGCCGGGCTGGCGGATGCTCATATCCTTGTGCGAAAGCTGGCCGGCATACGCCTGAATGCCGTCAAAAGTTACGTTTTTGCACTGGGTGATGTGCTGGGCAACCTGGAAAAAATCCTCAAAATTGTAGACGCCGCAGCGGTTCATGCCCACGTCATATTCCACATAGCAGTGCACCGTGCTGCCCATCAGCTGAGCTGCCGCAGAAATCGCATCGACATTCTCCTTGCTGTCCACACAGACTGTCAAATGGCATTTCTTTGCCATAGCGGCCAGCCGCAGAATTTTAGAAGGCTGCACAACCTGGTTTGCGATGAGCACATCTTTGATCCCCGCTTCAACCAGCCCTTCCGCCTCGGAAATTTTTGCGCAGGTAATGCCCTTCGCCCCGGCCGCGATCTGCATCTTCGCGATCTCCACGCACTTATGCGACTTATAGTGCGGGCGCAGTGTTGCCGCAGAACCATTCATGATTTGCGCCATCTTGGCAATGTTTGCCTCCACCGCATCCAAATCCGCGACCAGCGCCGGTGTCTCCAAATCCTCTAATCTCATTTTGCTTCCCCTCTTTTCAATATACTAAACTTTTTGCTCGATAGTATAGGCATGAAAGGCCACTTTGGGCCGCGCCGCAAATTCCGCCGCCGTCAGATTGTAGTAGCAGACCGTCTTTTTCTGGCCGATCAGCGGAAATGTCTCGGTGCGCCTAAACATGGGGATCATGCCGCATTTTTCAATGACCCGGCGGGATTTCTCGTTTCCCTCAAAATGCCCGCACCAGACCATATCCAGCCCCATCTGATAGAACCCATATTCCAAAACGCACATTGCCGCCTCGGGCATCAGCCCCTGCCCCCAGTACTCCGGGCTGAGCACATAGCCCATTTCCCGAGACATGAGCCGCTCATAGGCGAGGCTCACCTGGCGATCATGCAGGCCGATGCTGCCGATGACCTTCGCATCCCTCTTATGCTCCAGGGCCAAGATGAGATCCCGCGTTTCCTCCGCAAATCCCCGGGCAATTTCCCGGCTCTCTTCGGCGGATTCATGCACTGGCCAGCCTGCCTGCGGCCCGACCAGCGGGCTTTTGGCATATTCATATAAATCCTGGTAATCCGCTTCCCTCCAGGATCGCAGCACCAATCTGCGCGTCTCTAACTGCATGTTCGCTACCTCAAATAATCTAGTATCGCCGCATAGGCCCGGATCAGCTGTTCCAGCGAGACGGCACAGTTTGCCGGGCTGGGCGAAGGCAGGCAGAAAATGGGGCGCCCTGTCTTCGCCTGGCTGTATTTCCGGTAAAGGGCCGCCGCTTTTTGGCCTGTGGCAAAAACTGCCCGGATCTCCGCCGCCTGCAAGATGGGCCCCAGGTCGCTTGGGATTGGCTGGCGAATGCTGGCATCCGCTGCCCCCTGTATCTCACATGCCTGAAGCACATCGTAAAGCGCGATCCCATGGCGCAGCGCCATCTGCCGCTTTTGCTCGTTATTCTCCGGCAGTGGTTCCTTTAGCAGAGCCGCCAGAACCCGCCAGAACCGGTTCTGCGGGTGCCCGTAGTAAAACCCGTTTTCCCTGGATTTGGGCGAGGGCATCGTCCCCAAAATCAGCACCTTGGAGCGCGCGTCATAAACAGGCGCAAACGGATTTTTGATCTCTGCCATGCCGCTACTCCCGGATGAGATCCGCATAATCCGCGCGGATCAATCTGCATAGATCCTCCGGCGCCAGCTCCACCTGCTCCCCAATCTTCCCAGCGCTGACGGTGATAGTCGGCTGATTTTTTGCCGCCTCGTACAGCACCGTGCGAAACTGCTTTTTCATGCCGATGGGCGAGCACCCGCCCCGCACATATCCGGTAAGCCCCAGAATCTGGGCAACCGGTATCATGGAGATGGATTTCTCTCCCACGGCTTTGGCCGCTTTTTTTAAATCCAGCTCCTCGTTTACCGGGATGACAAACACATAGTGCTGCCCTTTTGCGCCTGCCGTAACCAGCGTCTTATAGACCGCGCCGACCTCCTTGCCGATCAGCCCAGCCACTGTTACGCCGTCTACCGCGCCGCCCTCATGCGGATATTGATATGCGGTATAGGCAATCTTCTTTTGCTCCAGCGCCCGCATGACGTTTGTTTTATGCTCGTTTTTTGCCATCTTCCTCTTCCTTTGGGGCAGCTCCCTGGCTTCTATTATAGCAGATTCTCCCCCGGAATCAACGGATGTGAACAGCGCAGGCCATCCCTAATGCTCGATATCCATGATAAACTCCAGCTGGCAAAAGGTGTCCCGATCCGTATTGATGGCATGTGCCGTCAGCAGGCCGTCTCTTTTTTTATCGTTGATCAGGATGCGCTCTCCTCTGCCTGCGCCAAAAATAATATGGTCATAGCGCACTTTTTGCTCTTTCAAAAACCGCAGGGTATGCGCCTTTTCATATTCCGTGCGGGCGGTGAGAAAGATAATCATATCCTCACTGCTGATTTGCTCCAAAAACTCTTTTGCACCGGGCAGGAAGGAATCCTCCCCGTCCAAAAAAGGTCCATCGTGCCTCACGATCGTGCCATCCAGATCCAAAATCCAGGTTTTGGGCATTTTGGAGAGATGAATGCTTTGCTTTTCCATAGTTTCCCGCCTTTTTCCTCAGCACCGCCCGGCCTGCTGCCCGCCTTCCAGCCCGCATCTCCAGCGATGGATTGCGGCAATATCCTTGGGCGTCGTCCGGCAGCAGCCGCCAATCAGCCGTGCTCCGGCCGCATACCACTTTTTCGCCCAGGCCTCATATCCCCCGGCCTCCGCCGCGCCATGCCAGGTTTTGCAGACGGCATCATAATATTCCCCACTATTGGGATATACCACGATGGGCTTACTGCTGTTTTCGCGAATTTGCCCGATGAGCTCCTGGACATATTCCGGCGCCGTGCAGTTTACCCCGATGGCCTGAATGCAGTCCCACTCCTCCAACTGGGCGGCGCATTCCGCGATGGGCGTCCCTTCGCAGATCTGTGTTCCATTCTTGCAGCTGAAACAAATCCACCCGCCAGCACCGGGAATCTCCTGCATACACTGCGCCAGCGCCTTGGCCTCCAGAAGGCTCGGGATGGTCTCGCAGGCGAAAATCTCTGCGCCGGCCTCCCATAAATCCTGCATGCGCCCCCGGTGAAACGCATAGAGCTCCTGCTGGCTGAGGCCATATCCGCCCCGATATTCCGAGCCATCTGCCAAATAGGCCCCATATGGCCCGATGGACGCCGCCAAAACGGGGTATGCGCGCCCGGCGCCTTCCCCGATTTCCGCCCAAAAGCGAGCACGCGCCTGCTTTAGGAGCGCAATCGAGCGCGCGATCATCTCCTCTGCCTGCTGCTGGGTATAGCCCTTGCTCAAAAATCCGGGAATGGTAGCCTGATAGCTGGCAGAAATGCCGATATCCGCGCCCGCGCAGAAATAGTCATAATGCACCGCCTCAATCTCCTCCGGCTGTTCCGCCAAAATTTTAGCAGACCAGAGCGAATCCGCCAGGGATAATCCCCGGTTTTCCAGTTCCGTCGCCAAGGCACCATCCAGCACCACAACCTTCTGCCTTTCCAGCAGTTCCTCCAAACGATTTTTCATCTGTCCCTCCGCTGTGCTCCCACTTTCAAAAACCCCTGGCCTCGCACATAGCCTCAATCTGCTGATACTTCATGCCCCGTGTGAGATTGGCTGCCGTCTGCGCGTTCTGCCCTTCCATCAAAATCCCATAAACACCCAGCCGCTTGACCCGTTTGCCCAGCTTGGTATTTTCCTTATTTTCTTCCGCGATCATCCCGGCATAGAGCACCGTCAGCAAATAATCTGCCAGAAGTGCATCCGGCCCATACTCCCGCTTCGCCAGCCCTGTGATGGCCCGGAGCACTCTCATATCCAAGTTTTTGCCCGTATATTCATACACTTTCAGATAATCTTGATACAGCTTTTCCCTGCCATGCCTTTCCGCCAGCGCGATCATCTGAGCGAAGTACTCCTCATCCCGCAGCGCCTTTCTCTCTTGGCCTGGCCGTGCCAAAAAAACGCACCAGTCATCAAAGCTGCCCCGGTCAAACTCCAAATAAGCACCGCCGGGAAAATTTTTAATGCGCCTGCCCATCGCGCCTCATTCCTCTGCCTCTTTTCGCAGCAGCACCGCCGTCTCCACATGTGTCGTCTGGGGGAACATATCCACCGGCTGAATGAAGCGGGGCGCATACCCTTTTTGCTGGAACAGCGCGAGATCCCGCGCCAGTGTCGCTGGATCGCAGGAGACGTAGACCACCCTGCCCGGCGTATACGCCGCAATATCCTCGATGACCTTCTGATCCAGCCCCCTGCGCGGCGGATCGACGATCACCACATCGATTTTCCCCGCCTTATCCGCAATCTGCGCAAAGCCGTCTGCACAGTCTGCACAGTAAAACTCCGCCCTCTCCAGGCCGTTTTTCTCTGCGTTTGCCTTGGCATCCGCCACGGCTTGAGGGACAATCTCGATGCCGTAGACCTTGGCCCCAAGCTTTGCCGCATACAGAGACATCGTCCCTGCGCCGCAGTATAAATCGGCCACCACTTCCCCCGGCAAAATCCGTGCCAGCTTGAAAACCGTCTGATAGAGCAGCTCGGTTTGATCGTGGTTTACCTGCAAAAATGTATTGAGCGAAATATCGAAGGAAAGGCCCGCAATCTCCTCCAAAATGCGCTCTGATCCGAAGATAGCCTGCGTTTCGCTTCCCAGAATCTGCGCGCTCCGCTCGGTATTTTTATTCACCAAAACAGAATATACTTCGGGCAGGTTGATGCGCAGGTTCCGGATCAGTTCTTTTGCATACGGAAGCTGATCGCCGTTGATCACCAGCCCAACCATCATCTCCCCTGCGGCGCTGTACCGCAAAACGAGATGGCGGAGCAGCCCTTTGCCCGTCTGCTCACAGTAGGCCGTAAGGCCATATTCATTCGCCCAATCCCGCACCAGCGTGATGGCGTCGTTCATCTCTTCCGGCAGCAGCGCGCACTTTTTAATATCGATGAGCTCGTGGCTCTTCTGCTTGTAGTAGCCAATCTCGATCCCGTTTTCTCCCTGAACGATAGGCAGCGCAGCTTTATTGCGGTAGCCAAAATGCTGCCTTGCGGGCAGCGGGAAATTGAGTACTACATCGTCCGAAATCTTGGCAATCCGATGCATACACCCCTGAACGCGCGCGTTCTTGTAATTCAGCTGCCCGATATAGCTGCTGTGCTGGAGCTGGCAGCCGCCGCACACGCCAAAATACGGGCAAGGCGGCAAAACCCGATCCGGGCTGTCGCTCAGCCGCTCCAAAAGTTCGGCCTCAGCGTAGTTTTTTGCCGTCTTTGCGACTCTGGCGCGACCCCGCTCGCCCGGCAGCAGCCCATCCACGAACACTGCCATACCGTCCACGCGGCCGACCGCTTTGCCCTCTATCGTCAGATCAGTTGCCTCTATCTCGCAGATATCATTTCTTTGCATTGCACGACCTCTTTTTCCCTTTTTTATAGTATAGCACGTTTTGCCCGCGGCCTGCAAAACCGCACGCCCGCGCCGCTCTTTCTCTATCATATCATGAACTGGCCCTATGATAAACAGAATTTGCAGGGGCAAAAAGGCCAGCTCTATGATGAGCTGGCCTCTGCTTCTGGTTATTTCCCGCGGCTATTTCAGCCTTCTTTTGCGCCATACTGCCGCCGCAAGGGCACATAGGCACAGCGCCGCGCCAATGCCCCAGGCGAACAAAGCGCCCGCATCCCCCGTCTTCGGAACTTCCTCTTTTCCGGGAGGATTGGAGGGATCCTCCGGGCTGATAGGCGGCTGCTCGTTTGCGCGGTTATTGAAGAGCGCAATGCTGATCTCGCCGTCTGCAATCGTCCCGGTATCCTTGGTGGCGCTGGTCTCATAGCCGCCCTGGTTTGCCTCCAGTTCGGTTATGATATATTCGGTTCCCTGGGGCAGGCCGACTGCTGTCTTGGATTGCCCGTGCCGCAGCGTGATCTCCGCGATGCCATCCTGGAACGTGATATCCCCATAGGTTCCGCTCAGCTTTTGGCGGAGCTCCACTTTAAAGTGGAAGTCTGTCTCGGTGTTGCCATTGCCGGTTACCACCTTCGCGATGATCAGGTTGCCCGTCCCGGGTACAGGCGGCGCTCCCTTACTGTTGACGAAAACCGCATCGGCCGTCTGGTTGGAGACGATCCAGCCATTCTCGTCTATCGCCGTGGTAACGTACCGCTGCTGATCCGCCTCCAACTCGCTGACGATATACTGCGTGCCTGCCGGCAAATTCGCGATCACGATGCGCTCGCCGTGTTTTAGAGCAATGATATCCCCGCTCTTGATCTTGCCTTGCTTGCTGCCAGCATAGGAATAGCTCTCACTCAGGGCGTTTCCATTCTCATCCCTCAGCGTCAGCATAAAATGGAACTCCTTTGCCGGATCTCCCAGATCACCGGTAACGATTTTGCTGATGGCCAGGTGCCCCGGCGACTTTTTCACGTCTTCCCGGCTGTTGATAAATGCCGCAAGCTCCGTCTCGTCTTCCTCAATCGTGCCGGAAATTTTCTGCGTAGAGGGGATGGTGTACCAGCCGTCTGCCGGCGCTTCTGTAACCGTATATCTCGTTCCGGCAGGCAGGCCAAGGATGGTGATGCTCTCGTCATGGTGGAGCGGGAGCTGGCCGCCGCTTCTGATATAGCCGGATTTATCCGTGCCGTAGAAATAATACTGGCCGGAAAGCGAATTGCCTGCCGCGTCCTTTAATTCCACCGTGAAATTGAAGTTGCGCGTGTAGTCTTTTTCGCTCTGGGGTTTGCCCAGGACCTTTTTGCTGATGGTCAGCTGGCCCGTATGCGTATCTGTTTGCGTCTGATCCGTCACGACGACAATATTGAGCAGGCTAAACAAGCTGGTCAACTCGGTATCGCCCAGGTTGTCGCGGTTGCCGGCGTTGTCGCTGCCCTCGTCGCTGTAGAGCTCGCCCGTCAGCGCCGGATAGTTTTGCTGCACTCTCGTGCGCAGGAAGCCTGTATTGGTAACGAAGAAGGGAGAGATGGTCTTTCCGCCATCCTCGTCGTGCAGGCCATAGTCCACCACGGCATTTTTGCCATAGTGCAGGTTGAGAGAGCGCTGTACGTTGGTTCCTTCCAGCTTCACATCCTCCCAAGCCTCAAGGCCCTGATAGTTGCCGCTCTTTTGCGTCTGCGCAAACGCGGTAATATCGCGCAGCGTAATATTGACCTCGCCGTCCGAAGCATATTTGACCATGGTCTGCGCCAGTTTGCCCACGCCCGCCATGACGGTGATTCCATTATCCGGCGCGCCTGCATCCGCATAGATGCCATAGGTGCCCACAACGATGGGGATATCCGAATGATTGACCGAATACCCTGCCGGCGCATTGATCTCCCTTAAAATATAGCGGTCGCAGACGCTCCTGGCCCAGCCGATTTCCGCATAGCCTGCCTGCACATTTCCGCTGGCATCTTTGGGCGCCCCCGGCTGGAAGATCAGAACGCCGTCTTCGCCGTTCACCCGGGCGGTTACGCCTTTCGCTGCCAGAGCGCCGTCCGTCGCCTGATACAGGCCAAACTCCGCGCCATTGACGCTCTTGCCATCCTGATCGACCTTCTTGACCCGCAGTTCCCTCTGCTCATTTGGGATATAGATGAGGGAGCGGAACGTCCGGTTAAACTGATCGACGTTCAGGAAGCTGAAGCCGCGCCCGTTTTCACCCTGTATGCGGTAGATCTCTTCCACAGTCTGCGCGATAGCATCATCCAGGCTGGCGCCCGCCGCCACTTTTGCTCTGACGTATGCGCCCAGCGCCTCATACTGCGCCTCATCGTCCACTCCTGACGTACCCAGCAGATCTGTAAACACCTTTGCATCGATGATCGCGTAAGTCATCTTCATATCAGCGTCCTTGCTGCTCAGCTGATAGCGATCTGCCCGGCCGGGCAAATCCAACAGCGTCCCTTCCAGACGCTTATTCTCGTCGCTCCATCCCAGGAACCAGCTGGGCGTCTGCGGGCTGGAATCCGCGCACTGATACAGCACAGCCTTGAGCGCCGCCTTGCGCCATGCCACAACCTCTCTATTTTCCGGCTCTACCGCGTGCAGGCCGTCGACATTGCTGCCATAAAGCGCCCTCCATTTGTCCGTGGACTGCTGATAGAGCATGGGAATGGCCACAACCAGGCCATCCTTCTGTGCCCTTGCCGAGACATAGGTATCCGTCGGGTTCAAATCTCCGGTATCGGGATCAAACAGGCCATAGGTGATATGGCTATTGCCTGTGATGGTAGAAGTAAAGCTGGCATAAGCGCCTGTCGTCCATCGGTTGACCACTACCATCATGGTCGTCTCCGGGTTATATTCGAGGACGATATCCTGCGGCAGGGAGCGGTATCCCGGCGGGGTGTTCGTCTCTTTTAAGATATAGTGCTGAATGCCCCGCTCCGTATAGCGATCCGTAAAATCGAAGGGGCGCAGCGTCTTTCCGTCTGCCTCGTATTCCTCGAAGCGCGCGGTGCCGTCCGCCTCGGTGGTCAGCGTTGTCAGGGCATTCCCGACGGGCTGATAGACGGTTTCTCCGTCTTTGGCAACAGCCTCAGCCGCGTAAAGATCGAAGCTGACGCCTCCGATGGGCTCGCCGTATTGGTTGACCTTTTTGATCTGCTGATACAGCCGCGGCTGAAGGTTGAAGCGCAGCGCGATGCTGGAATCATAGTTGCCGCGCTCGAGATAGAACATTTGCAGCGTGTGGTCGCTGTTGCTGGCAAAGGTGTTTCCCCGCCAGTTGACCTCTCCCTCCTGGCCGGCAGCGCGGTAGAGATCGCGCAGTGTCGTATGCGTTACCATATTGGCAGGATCCGCTGGGTTCTCCGGAATGCCCTTGGTATCGAATCCGCGGCCGATATACACATCGCCCGTGCTAAAATCGATGGTGCCGTAAATTTCGCTGTGGGTTCCGCCCAAATCCAGAACCAGTACGCCGTCGATAAAGACCCAAACGTCGTCATCCCCGGAGAAGCCGAAGGTCATAGGCGCGTTATGCGTCCCCATGTTGACCATGCCGCCGATGGGCTGGCGGAACTCCAGGTTGATAGTCATGCCAAGATGGTGGTTCATAGCATTGCGCGAACAGGGCACGCTGCTGGTCAGCTTGCCATCCGCATCCTCGCCGTCGAAGACCTCTTCGCCTTTGTTGAACGGAAGGAAGTTGCCGACACTTGCCGCTGCATCCGTCCGCACAGTCGCCGGAGCGTCGTATAGAATAAACTCGCCGTCGCTGTCCCCGGTTCTTCTATTGCTGAACTCCGCAAAGTTCTCCCGCATGTTGTAGTAATAGTAGCCATCGTCGTCTATCTGGAACAGCCCTTTGATATTCTGATAGCTTCTCTTATTGGGGTGCGTGATGTCCGGGTTAAACAGGTAATCCAAACTCTCGGTATCTTTCTGCGGATCTTTTCCCCAGATGCCGATGAGCGTATCGCTCAGATTCTGAATATTGCCGCCTGTATAGCCATTGTCCACATGATCGCCAGCCAGCTTATAGTCCTTGATCGTCTCCCAGTTTCTCTTATCCTTATCGCCGATCAGCTGCTTTTTCGCGGCCGTCGTATTGATCACAGGGTAGTTGTTCTCAAGCACCGGCCGTACGATGCCTTCCATGCCAGCATAGTTTTTGCCATACGTCGTGCTCTCCCCGGCGCCCTTGTTCCAAAGGCCGCCATGAATGACGCCGTCGCCGAAAAGCAGCAGATGCCCGGCATTGATGCCGCGGTTCCAGTCATTCTCCGAGGAAAACCCGGCGCTGGAGCCATCCTCCCTGCCATGGTTATGGTTTTTGGTCAGAATATCGCCCTGGGGCGCAGTGGGTTTTTCCGTATTCACCCAGTAATCGAACAGGTTGACGGTAACGCCATCCGGGTTAGCGACTCTGTCCGTAACGATATGTCTCTGCAAAACATCCGAGCCAACGCTTCTGGGCGTCTGAAACAAAGCCGGCCCCAGTTCCTCTTCCTCCGGGGTCTCACCCTCGCTCGGTGCGCTCGGCTCTGCATCCGGAAGTTTGGAAGCCGCCGGATAACCGCATGTTTCATCATGCACATGCTGGCATCTGAGCACTTTTATGATGCAGCCGCTCTGCTCTGTGCAGATATGTTCCTCCGTCTGCTCCTCCTCTCCCTCAAAGACACAGTTCTCTTCCAAAGCGTAACACTGCTCCGCATGTTCATGCGTGCAGTCGATCTCTTGCGTTCCTTCTGCGTATACTACTCCAGAAAATATGGGGAATAGCATTGCTATACAAAGAAATGCGCTTACAATTCTTCTTTTCATTGCACGATCCCTCCATTCTTTATCGCTCTGCTTTTTGCGCGCCCTCTATATTTATGCGCGCTCAGCTTTTGCTACGTCTTCTATCAAGCAATTCCGCTTGTTATAAAAAGGATAGACTGCCCCTGCAAACGCGTTTTTGCAAGATCAGTTTATCCTTAAAATTTCCCCAAAGCAACATAAAGACGGGCAGCCGCTCTGTCTGTCTGTCTGTCTGTCTGTCTGTCTGTCTGTCTGTCTGTCTGTCCAATTATGAGCTTTTAGCACGCCGCCGTCAACTCCTTTTCTGTAGATTTTTCAAATGTGCTAGTGCTCCTATTGTTATAAATTCATCTTACTATATCGAAATTCAAATGTCTACAGCAATATAGTGCGAAAAAGCAGGTATTAAGTTACTGCTTTTATTGTATCTGGAAAAAAAGTATTTCTCTTCCTTTTTCGTTAAATACTTCTCTCCCCTCCCTCAGGTTTCGCCGCGGCTTTTCTTCAAATCTTTTGGCAAACATGCTATAATAAGCGCATAGATAGGAGAAGCCGAATGCAGTCAACTTTGCTTATTTTTATCATACTATCCTGCGCGCTTGCGGCGCTTTGCCTTGTTTTGCTCATCGCCCTGCTGGCACGCCGCTCCAACACCTCTGCCTCCCTGCAGGCGCTTTCCCAAAAGCTCGCGGCATTGGAAAACAGCAAAACGGCGGCTGATGCCTCTCTGCGCGGGGAGATCAATCATCAGTTCCAAACCCTCAGCCAGATTTCCATGACCGCCATTTCGGGCATTGGCAGCAGCACGGGTCAGCAGCTGGAGGAGATGCGCGCCACCATGGATCGCCAGCTGGCCGCCCTGCGCGGGGAGAACCAGAAAAGCCTGGAGCGCATGCAGGCCGCCGTGGATACCCGGCTTTCCGAGACGCTCAAAGCCGGGCTGGATACCTCGTTTCACTCGGTCAGCACCCAGCTGGAGCAGGTGTTCCAGAGCATGGGCGAGATGCGCGCCATCGCCGGCAACATCACGGATCTGCGCAATATCCTTTCGGGCGTCAAAAACCGAGGGACATGGGGGGAAGTACAGCTCTGCTCGCTGATGCGCGATATTCTCGCCCCCAGCCAGTTTGAAGAGCAGATGACCATCCCCGGCTCGCAGTCCCGGGTGGATTTTGCCATCAAGCTTCCGGGCAAGGGCAGCATGGTCTACCTGCCCATCGATTCCAAATTTCCCATGGATCGGTATACTTCCGTGCTGCTTTCGGAAGAGAGCGGAGATGCCGCCGATATCGCCGCCGCCAAAAACGGCCTGATCCGGGCGGTGCTGGAGGAAGCGCGCAGCATTCGCAAAAAATACGTCTCCCCGCCCCACACGACGGATTTCGCCATTCTCTTCGTCCCTTCCGAAGGGCTCTACGCCATGCTGGCCGCGGAAGATCTGCTCTATACGCTTCAGCGGGATGAAAAAATTCTGCTTTGCGGCCCATCGACACTGGCCGCCCTGCTCAACAGCCTGCAAGTCGGTTTCCAGACGCTGGCCATCGAGCAGCAGTCGGGCGAGATTTTGAAGCTGCTCTCGGCCGTCAAAAAATCCTTCGGCAGTTTCTCTGCCAATCTGGAGAGCACGCGCAGGAGCATCCATGCCGCGGCAAATAATCTGGAGCGCGCGGCAGGCAATTCCCGCAGTATCCAGCAAAAGCTCCGCGCCGTGGCCGAAGCGGATATCTACGAAGCCCAGGCGCTTTTGGGCGAAGAATTTGTATTAGAAGAAAAGGAAGAATACCATGAAGATTGATAGAGGATACCCTCGGGCAACCATTACCAAAAAGGGCGAAGCCAGCCTGGCCTCCGGCCATAGCTGGGTTT
The DNA here is from genome assembly GCA_947063485.1 of uncultured Clostridia bacterium. Classification (GTDB taxonomy): domain Bacteria; phylum Bacillota; class Clostridia; order Christensenellales; family Christensenellaceae; genus QANA01. The sequence continues at coordinate 59,757 of CAMSSU010000004.1, forward strand.
ACGAGGCAGAAGTGCTCTCGCTCTCGGATGAGCCGGAAAACGGCGCGCTGGTAGACGCCGTAAGCGAGAAAGGCAAATACCTGGGCACCGGGCTTTACAGCCGGCAATCCAAGATCCGCATCCGGCTGATCTCCCGCAACGCCAACGATAGGTTCGACGAGGCCTTCTGGCAGCGCCGGCTTTCCCATGCCTGGGAATACCGCAAAACCGTCATGCGGGAGGATATTTCCTGCTGCCGGGTCATCTTCGGCGAGGCAGACCACTTCCCCGGCCTGACGGTAGATCTCTTTGGGGATGTGCTGGTTACGCAGACGCTCTCCATCGGCATGGAGCGGCTCAAGCCCCTGCTCTTCCCCATGCTCTTTGAGATGCTGCGCGCAGACGGTATCCCCCTGCGGGGCATTTTCGAGCGCAACGACGTGGCCATCCGGGAGCTGGAGGGGCTGGAGCAGGGCAAAGGCTGGTTCGCCTTGCCGGATGCGCCCAATCCCGGTGCGACCCAGACGACCATCGTGGAAAACGGCATCCGCTATCTGGTGGATTTCGAGAATGGCCAGAAAACCGGCTATTTCCTGGATCAAAAGTATAACCGCCTGGCTGTGGCCAAGCTGGCCCGGGGCAAGCGCGTGCTGGATTGCTTCACGCATACCGGCTCGTTTGCGCTGAACGCGGCAAAGGGCGGCGCAGAGCATGTTACGGCGGTAGACGTCAGCGCGGCGGCCATCGAGATGGCGCGCAAAAATGCCGAGGGGAACGGCCTCGCCCAAAGGATGGATTTTATCACAGAAAATGTGTTTGATCTACTGCCCCGCCTGGAGGCCGCGCACGCCAAATACGACTTCATCATTCTGGATCCCCCGGCCTTTACCAAAAGCCGCAAAACCATGCTCAGCGCCATGGGCGGCTACCGGGAGATCAACAGCCGGGCCATGCGCATCCTGCCCCGGGGCGGGTATCTGGCGACCTGCTCCTGCTCGCATTTCGCCTCGGATGAGATGTTTCAGAAAATGCTGCGCCATGCGGCGGCGGATGCCAGCGTCAGCCTGCGCCAAATCGAGATGCGCCAGCAGGGGCCGGATCACCCCATTCTCTGGGGCATGCCCGAGACCAATTATCTCAAGTTCTATCTATTTCAGGTTTGCTAAAAAGCATCGCGCTCCATCGCGCCAACATCGTCTTTTCTCAAGGAGGTTTTATGTCGTTTCAGTTTCCCGCCTACACCGCACCCGATTTCACCCTTCCGCACTTTGCCGGGGCTCCGGATGCCGCTCTCGCTCCCGCGCCCATGGATAAAGTCGCCCCGGAGGGCTATCACGCCACCAGCATCTACCCGGAATATTTCAAGATAGACGGCGCATGGATTTTGGCCGAGGAAAGCCGGATGGACTGCGTCTCGGTCTACCGGGGCGGCGGCCGCATGGATGCCGTGGAGTTCCGCAACCTCAAAAAGGGCGACCGTGTGGTTCTGGGGCGCACAGAGGATGCTTCTCAGGGCATCTTCGTACACGCCGACGGGTTCCGGCAGGAAGACGAGCTGGCTGAAACCTTCTCTTTCCGGCAGGGCCGCTCCCGTGAAACCGCCTATTCCAGGGACTACGACGAGCTCTATGCCCTTCTGCGGCAGGAACGCGCAGGCGGCGGCAATATCCTCTGGGTCATGGGCCCAGCCTGCTCCTTCGATGCCGATTCCCGCAGTGCCTTCGCTTCGCTCATCCGGGCGGGGTATGTCCAGGGGCTGATGGCAGGCAACGCCCTGGCCACGCACGATTTGGAGGCCAGCTACCTCAATACCGCCTTGGGGCAAAATATTTATACGCAAAAATCCCACTTCAATGGCCATTATAACCATATCGATACCATCAACAAAGTCCGCGCCTGCGGCTCTATTCCGGCCTTTATCCAGGCCGGCCATGCGGCGGACGGCATCCTCTATGAGTGCGTCAAAAACGGCATTCCCTATGTTCTTGCCGGATCCATCCGCGACGACGGCCCCCTGCCCGAGGTTTACGCGGATGTCTATGCCGCGCAGGATGCCATGCGCAACCTGGTGCGCCAGGCGACCACCGTCATCTGCATGGCCTCCACCCTGCATACCGTCGCCACGGGAAATATGACGCCCTCCTTCCGGGTGCGGGACGGCAAGGTGCGCCCCTGCTATTTCTACTCGGTGGATATCTCGGAATTCGCCGTCAACAAACTGCGGGACCGCGGCAGTCTCTCGGTAAAGACCATCGTAACCAACGTGCAGGATTTCATCGTGCATGTGAGTCGGGCGCTGGCGGAATAAAAAGCAAACGGGCGTGCCCATGTTCAGATTAGGAGAAAAATGAAGCAGCTCTATTTGGTCGCCGGGACGATGGGCGTTGGCAAAACCACCGTCTGCCAGGCCTTAAAAGGAAAACTTGCCCATAGTGTGTTTTTGGACGGCGACTGGTGCTGGGATATGCACCCTTTTCAGGTAACGGATGAAACCAAAGAGATGGTCATGCAAAACATCTGCTTTTTGCTGAACAGCTTCCTGCATTGCTCGGCCTTTGAGCATATCATCTTCTGCTGGGTCATGCACGAGCAGGCCATTTTGGACGAGCTTCTCTCCCGGCTGGATTTGGAAAACTGCGCAGTGTATGCCTCGGCTCTGGTCTGCTCGGAAGACGCTTTGCGCCGGCGGCTGCAAAAGGATATTGATGCGGGATTGCGCCAGCCGGATGTTTTAGAGCGAAGCCTCGCCCGGCTGCCGCTTTACGACAAGCTGGAAGTGCGGAAGATAGATGTCTCGGCAAAAAGCGCGGAGGAGACTGCGCAGGAGTTAGCCGAATTGAAGTAAATATTCCCCTATGCCGGCAATAAAAAAGGCAGACGCAGAGAGTAGAGCGCCTGTCTTTTTTATTGCCGGAAACTTTCGTTTTTTCACCCCATTTGATAGACCGCTACCTTCTTTCCCCTCTTTTTGCAATGTTCAATCACATATCTCGTCCCCCTCGAGCTCCCATCCCAAAAAGCGATCACCAGATCCGCATAATCAATGATTTGTAGATTTCTTTTGAGCGGCGCGCTTTTGCCGTATCTCGCATATTCAGGCAGAAACTCTTTCAGCTTTAGATTATTTTCCCGTGCAAAATTTCTGGCACAAGTATCCACCCCCCTTGCTCCTCCCGAGACAATTTCCGACGTTTCCTTTGGTAAATACGGCGATAAATCTTCCACGCTCAAGCTGCGCGATCCCACGATAGCAACCTTCATTTCTCCCATTCCTTCATATAAATATGCGTCATTTTAATGTTATAATACCACCATTTTCGTTTTGGCGCAATAATTCCACTATAATTGAGCCATAATGACATTATGATATTATAAAGGAATAGAAAATGGACGATAAATTGTTGAGATACACATTAAGAGTCGATCGCCTGGTTTTTCAGAAGTTTCGGTATATTGCTGAATCGGAAGGCCGCTCTGCAAATAAAGAGATTGAGCAATATTTGAAGAAGCGAGTAGCCGAATATGAAAATGAGTACGGCCCAATTCCTACAGCGTCAGAAAAATAAATCTGTTCTATTTA
>CAMSSU010000005.1 GCA_947063485.1 uncultured Clostridia bacterium
GCTTAAAGAAATTTTAAAAAACACTTGCGAACTATTTACAAAATATATATAACTTTGTGGCAAAAAAGATGAATTTGTAACAGAAGATGTCGAAACAAAGCCTATAGGCGCGCCGTTCAAAAATAATATTTTTTGAAAAAGCGAGCCTGCCATGTTTGCACGAGCCGGCTTTTTTGCATGATACTTATATGTATATTTACTTTTCTCCAAGCCATGATACTGCCGGTGTAAATTTTAAAATGGGAGGGCTTATCATGACGGCAAAAAGGGCCGCTTCATGTTGAAGACGCCTTCGGCCACGCTAAGTGTGCAAGGAAGCGGCGGGGCGGTAAAGATATATCAGAAGGCAGATATAAAAACAGCGCCCCGAAAACCAGCTTTTTCGGAGCGCTGTTTGATGCGGCCGCCTAAAAAGAGACGATCAGCAGCATTTTGAACTGTTCTTCGCCGTATACAGCGTGGGGAATATCCTTGGGCATGACGATCGTCTGCCCCTGCTCCAGATGATAGACCTGGCCGCCGATGGTAAAGCGCCCTTTGCCATCCAGCACGGTTACCATTGCATCGCCCCCGGAGGCATGGGTGGAGATTTCCTCTCCCTGATCAAAGGAAAAGATTGTAACGCTGACGAGCTCGTTTTGCACCAGCGTTTTGCTCACGACCTGCCCCTGCTGATACGCGACTTGATCTTTGAGCGACAGCACCTGCTCTTTTTTGATGTTTTTATACATTCCGCCCCTCCTATATAAGATGATATTTTTATTATGCCCGCTTGCTGTTAATAGTTTAGTGAACCTGCAATATTTTCTGCAAATCCCGCCGCACCCGCTGGTAAGCCGCTGCCGGGATGGGAATGGAGATTCCGGAAATCAGCTCGGCTTCAAAGCGCCGGATTGCGACGAGATAGAGCGTGTTTACCAGATATCCGCGGTGCAGCGGGTAGAAGATTTTGGGAAGCTCTTTTGCCAGTGCGCCAATCGGGCTGCTGCAGGAGATCACCCGGTCGATGCAGATAAGATCGGTTTTTTTGCGCTGGCTCTGGGCGTAGATGATGGTATAAGGATCCACGAAGAGCGTCTGTCTTCTGCTGCGCACAGGAATGCGCCTGCTGGATGGGCGCTCTAAGAGCAGGCTGCGGACAAACTGTCTGGTATTGAGATCCAGGTTCAGCGTTTTGCTTTCGCCAAGCTGAATATATTCATAGGAGATATGCTGGTGAGTGAGCCTAATTTGCCCTTTGATCACGCGGTAGCAAAAGGTGAAATAATTGCTCACGCGGTACAACCTGCAGGAGCTCTGCAAAAGGAGCTGCCCGCAGACCTGCACCGCATCTTCCCCCAGCGCGACAGGGAAATACTCTTCCTGCCGAATTTCCATCTTTTTTCCCGCAAAGCCCCTAAAATGCTCGCGGATTGCATCGCCGCCGAATAAAAGCGGCTCTCCCATGCCCAGATAGACGCTGTCTTCGCAAAGGTAGGAGAACCATGGCTCCAGGTTCCCTGAAAAGTATTCATGAAACAGCTCTTTTGTCAGCGCCGAAATTTGCTCTGGCTGTATGGTATTTTTTGCCATGCAGTGCCCCTTTCTGCCTTTTCTTTATTTTATCAAAACAGCGAAAAAACACAAGAAAAAGAAAGCGATTCGTCCCCAAAAACATATTATTGGTTCCGAAAACGTTGACTTACAAAATTTCAGCTCCTATAATTAAAAAAGAGGGCGTGCAGCTTCCCGGTATGCGGCAAAATCCTCGCTGATGGGACGCGCGATGTTGTCCTTGACTTTTTTGCGGGATTATTGTCTAATTTGATTAGAGAGATTGCGCTCTGAAAAGCCAGAAATAGCCGTGGTATTTCGCGTTTTTTTAATCTCGTGGCAAACGAGGCTTATGCACCTGGCGTATGCACTAAAAGCAGTGCTTTTGGGCGCGGCATTTGCGCAAGGAGACTGGAAGATAGAAGAGTTTTGGCAGAGATAAAACGGCGGGGGTTGACAGGGTGCAGCGCATGTGGGACGATTTTGAACAGAACAGAACAGAACAGAACAGAACAGAACACTTCTGTGCTGTTGATATGCAATAGATATCATGAATATCAAATAGGCTGGGAAGTGCGGCTGCTTGGAGCTCCAAGGTCGGCGGCATTTTTTCTGTATTTCCACCAAAAAGCGGCTGGGCGTCAAAACGCGTAGGCCCGGCTCCAAAGGCAAGGCTTTTGCAATAGACAGCAGGTGAATCAAGTGAATGAAGTATTGCGCCAGGAAAAGAAATATCTGATGACGGCGGCCGATAGCCGCGAGCTTGGCGCGCGGCTTTGCAGCGTGATGGCCGAAGATGCGCATAACGGCGCCGACGGCTACCGGATTCGTTCGCTTTATTTTGATACGCTGGACGACGAGGACTACCAGGAGAAGGTGGACGGCGTGGAGCTGCGCAGGAAAATCCGTCTGCGCTGCTACGACCCCGGCGCGGATTTTGCCATGCTGGAGATGAAGCAGAAAGAGGGCGGCTATCAGAAAAAGCGCTCGCTGCGCCTCGGCCGGGAGGATGCCCGCCAGCTGATTTTGGGCAATTATGCGCCGCTTCTGGGCTACTTAGAGCCGTTCGCCGCAGAGTGCTATGGGCTGATGAGCCGCAAGTGCTACCGCCCCAAAGCCGTGGTGGAATACCGGCGCCAGGCCTATATCGCCAAAGAAAACAGAATCCGCATCACCATCGACAGCAATATCACCGCGACCGAAGCGTGTTTTGATATTTTTTCGCCGAATTTGCTCCAATACCCTGTGCTGGATCCTTATAACGCAGTATTGGAAGTGAAATATAATGGCTTTTTGCTCAGCTACATCAAGGATTTGGTCAGCATGGCCAACCGCTCGGAATTTTCCGTGAGCAAATACTGCCTTTCGAGAAGCGCAGGGCTTCATTATCAGTTATAGGAGGGGCACATGAAACAGCAACTTTTGGAACTCTTTGGATCGCAGAACGATCTATCCATCAAGGTCATCTTTGTGCGGCTGCTCGTCGCCTCGATCATCGGCGGGTTTCTCTTTCTTTCCTACCGGCTGTCGCATGAGGGAAATATCTACAGCAAGAAGTTCAACGTCTCGCTGGTGGCGCTCACGGTTATCACGACGGCTGTGATGATCGTCATCGGCAACAACCTGGCAATGTCCCTTGGTATGGTGGGCGCGCTCTCCATCGTGCGTTTCCGCACCGCCATCAAAGATTCCCGGGATACCGTCTATATTTTCTGGGCGATCATTACGGGCATTTGCTGCGGCGCAGGCGATTTCCTGGTGGCAGGCATTGGGAGCGCCTTCATCTTTGCGCTGATGCTGATGTTTGGCAGAATCCGCAACGACAACCGGGTTTTGATGATCATCCGCACGGCGCGCATGAATGAAGAGCGCGTCGAGGCGCTGATTTTTCAGCATTATTCCGGAAAGGCCACGCTGCGCGTGAAAAATACGACGCAGGAAGACGCGGAATTTATCTACGAGATCAAGAAAAGCATTCTGGACAAGGAGCGCAAGGCCGGCAAGTATATCACAGACGAGGTCTACGCCATCGGCAATATCCAGTATTTTAATATCGTAACGCAGAACGACGATATCAGCAGCTAGCCCGTCGGCAAGGGAGGAGGATGACCGGATTGAAATACAGAATAATCGGTGTGATCATGGCGGTCATCATGCTTGCGGCAGTGGTGGTTCTGACTCCTATGGAGCATGAGGAGCGGCGCAATTACAGCCGCGTGCATCAGCATCTCACCGCCCGCCGGGATACAGGCTGCGGCTGCGACGGCGCGCAGCTTTGCTCGCATCTGCCCCTTGTGGTCATCGAGACGGGCGGCCAGACCATCCCGGGCGCGCCCACCGAGCAGCGGGATCGCTTTGAGCAGCGGACGTATACCACGGCGGCGGATGGGAGCACGACGATCACGGTAAAAGCATCCGTCATCGACAGCCAGAGCGCCAACAACCATCCATCGGATGCGCCCGCATTTTCCACAGACTGCCAGTTCCGCATCCGGGGCAACTCTTCCCGGCGCTTTCCCAAGCTCTCCTATGCGCTGAACTTTGTGGACGACCGCGGAGAAAACAAGAATTACGCCGTGATGGGAATGGACAGCCACCATGAATGGGTGCTGCATGGCCCGATTCTGGATAAATCCCTGATCCGCAACTATCTGTGGTACAATATTGCGGGAGAGATGATGGATTATGCGCCCAATGTGCGCTTTTGCGAGCTGGTTTTGGATGGAGAGTATCAGGGCCTTTATCTGATGACGGAGAGCATCACCAGCGGGAAGAACTGCCGCCTGAATCTGAGCAAAAATGTGAAAAAATCCGAGGGAACGGGCTATCTGCTGCGCATCGACCGGCCCACGGAAAAAGAGCTGGGCACGGCGCGCGATATCTATACCTACAACGAGCGCGTTTTCAACATCGGCCAGGATGTGGCCATCCGCTATCCCGGCCTCTCCAAGCTCACGCCCGAGCTTTCCCAGCATATCGAGCAGGATTATTCCGCCTTTGAAAAGACGCTTTTCTCCTATGATTACGATACAGACGACTACGGCTACTGGAATCTGATCGATACCGAGAGCTTTGTGGATTACTTCATCCTCAATGAGTTTACCAGCAACTACGACGCCGGCAACTATTCTACCTATATCTATAAAGAAGTCGGGGGCAAATTCAAGCTGTGCGTCTGGGATTTTAACAACGCCTGCGATAACTATCAGGAAAACGCGGGAAGCCCGGAGGGCTTTTTCCTGGTGCGGCGCGTCTGGTTTTTCATGCTGTTCCGGGATGAGGCGTTTGTCGAGCAGGTTCTGAGCCGGTATGAGCAGCTGCGGGAGACCTACCTAAACGAGCAGTACCTGATGGACTATATCGACAGCACGCTGGAATATCTCGGGCCGGCCATAGAGCGCAACAACGCCAGATGGGCAGGCGAGATTTCCGGGGAAGTCAGCTGGGAGGCCCTGCTCCCCAAAGTGCGGGATCTGCATAGCCATGAGGAGGCGGTGCAGCAGCTGAAAGACTGGATTATCCGGCGCGGAGCATGGCTGGATGAGAATATCCATGCACTGCGGCAATATGCGCATCCCTCGCGCAATAAAGTATATAATCACTGATTGAGATGCGGAAAGGAGGAACCCGGGTTTGAAGAAATTCATCATCGCCACCTGCATTGTCGTTTTGCTGCTTGTGGTGGGCAATATCGCCTACTACCAGCTGGGCGTTTATATCGATTGGAACCCGAATGCCCAGGTAACCTCCTTTGTGCGCACCCAGGGAAAAGAGATCTATCTGACGCCGGAGGGCGGCGCCGAAGCATCCTTTGAAATCCGCGGGGTGGATATGGGCGTCGGCATTCCCGGAGAATGGGCGACGGATTACGCCATCGATGAGCAGACGTATCTGCGCTGGTTTGCGCAGGTGCAGGAGCTGGGGGCAAATACCATCCGCGTCTATACCATTTTGCAGGATGATTTCTACAATGCTTTCTATGAATATAACAGCGGGCGGGAAGAGCCGCTCTATCTGATTCACGGCGTCTGGATCAACGACTATGTCGCCAATTCGCATTGCGACGCATACGACGATGCGCTTTTCCAGACGCTCCAGGAAGACTGCCGGACGGTAGTGGATATTATCCACGGGCAAAAGACGCTCTCCCTGGGCCGCGGCCTGGGCTCGGGCAGCTACCGCAAGGATATTTCCCAGTGGGTGATCGGCTATATCGTGGGCACAGAGTGGGAGACCAGCCTGGTCGCCTATACCAACCAGAAAAGCGGGGAGAAGAGCAGCTATTCCGGCGCTTATCTCTATACCACCGCAGACGCGACGCCCTTTGAGGCAATGCTTTGCCGCACGGGGGATAACCTCATCGAGTATGAGAGCGGGCGCTATAAACAGCAGAGGCTCGTGGCCTTTTCCAACTGGCCCATCACGGATCCTTTTGTCTATCCGGTTACGGTGGCCAGGCATCAGAACAAGATGACGTGCGTCGATGTGGAGCATATCAAAAGCACGGCGAACTTCCAGGCAGGGATGTTCGCCTCTTATCATGTCTATCCCTATTTTCCGGATTATCTGGAAACCATGGAGCAAACCGATCAGTTTACAGAAGAGCAGATCAAGGAAAGGCTGGGGCGGCTGCTGTATCTGACGCTGCAGGACCGGCTTGCCCGCCTTGGCGCGCCTTCCATAGAATCCTATCTGCAGGAAGAAGATTATTACGATTCCGACGGCCAGTACAACACCTATCTGGCCTATTTAACAGCGCTGAACCGGTATCACAGCGTTCCTGTTGTCATATCCGAATACGGCGTTACGACTGGCCGCGGCATGGCGCAGGAGGACGAGAACACGGGCCGCAACCAGGGGCATATGACCGAGCAGGAGCAGGGGCAGGCGCTCATCGAGTGCTACCAGGATATTATGGAGGCGGGATGCGCCGGAAGCTGCCTTTTCTCCTGGCAGGACGAGTGGTTCAAGCGGACGTGGAACACCTGGCACGCGGTGGATTTGGATAATACGCCGTATTGGAGCGATTACCAGACCAACGAGCAGTTTTTCGGCCTGCTGACCTTCGATCCCGGAGAAGAGCAGAGCATCTGCTATGTGGACGGCGATCTCTCCGAGTGGCGCGAAACAGAGCCGGTCATCTCCTCGGGGGATATGCAGCTCTCCATGATGTACGACGAGAAGTTCCTCTATTTTCTCGTGAAAAAGGAGAGCTTCAACCCGGAGGAGGATACGCTGTATCTGCCCATCGATACGACGCCCAAAAGCGGCAGTACCTATTGCCGGGAGCACGGCGTCTCCTTTGAGCGCGCCAGCGACTTTCTCATCGTCATCGATGGAAAGGAAAACAGCAGGGTTCTGGTGCAGAAGCGCTATGAGGTTCTGCGGGCCATGTACGGCACGGAGTACTATACCTATGATCCCTATCTGAATCCGCCCGCTTCGGATAGCCCTGAATTTGAAAAGATCTATCTCCCGCTCAAGCTTGCGGGCATCCTGCCTGCGGCAGAAGGGGAGGTTTCGCTGGGCGAGCGGTATGAAACCGGCTTGCTGCGCTATGGCAATGCCAGCCCGGCGGCGGAGGATTTCGATTCCCTGGCAGATTTCATCTTTTCCGGAGACTATATCGAGATCCGCATCCCCTGGCAGCTGCTCAATTTCTCCAATCCTTCCGAGATGATGATCCACGACGACTATTATGAGCATTACGGCATCGAGAATTTGCAGATCGACGGCGTCTACGCTGGCATTGGCTCTTCGGAGCAGGGCCGTCGGGTGCCCATGAACTTTTTCGCCATGAAAGGCTGGGGCAAACGCGTAACGTCGCATGAGCGGCTCAAGCAGTCCTACTATATCCTGAAAGAATACTGGGCCTCGCTGGATGGGGGAGGTGAGGCGCGTTGAAAAGCGAGCTGTTTTTATACGGCTACTGCCTGGTCTGCCTGGGTATCCTGCTGTTCAATATCGTATACAGCATTGTCATGAAGCAGAAAGATCAGAACATGGAGCAGCGCGTCTTCTATTTTTCCAAGCTGATGACAGGGCAGCTGGAGAAAATCCGGGGCGGGGAGCAAACCGAGGCCGAGCACCTGCGCTTTTTGGAGCGCAAGCTCGCCCGGGTCAACCAGCTTATTGCCTTTGAGCGCGCGTTTTCAGCCTATGCGGCGGAGGAACCGGCTATGGAGGCCTATCATCAGCAGCTCCAGAGCGTCATCCTGCATCTGGCCCGCATTTATCAGAACCGCGAGAATATGCAGGCGGCGTATTTTGCATACTTCGTCTCGCGCTACCGCCCCAAAAGAGAGCCCGCGATGCAGGAGATGGAGGATATCCTGGTGGGCTATATGCGAAAAGACAGCCTCTATTGCAGAGTCAATGCCCTGCAGGCGCTCTATGTGTTTGCAGGCGAAGAGACTATCGTGCGGGCAATCACCCTGCTGGATCGGGAAAACGGCCTGCCGCATGAAAAGATCCTCACGGATGGCCTTTTGCAGTTCGAAGGCGATCACGCCAGGCTGGCCGGGCTTTTGTGGCAGAGCCTAGAGCGCTTTTCCGGAAAAACACAGCTTTCTATCCTGAACTATATCCGCTTCAAAAGCGGGGATTACTGCGAGCAGATGTTTGCCGTCATGCAAAGTGCGCGGGAGGATAAGGAGCTTCGCCTTTCGGCCATTCGGTATTTTGGCCGCTATCACTACGCCCCCGCCAAGGAGGCGCTGCTTGCGTTTGCCTCGGATCGCGACCCGCTGAACTGGGAGTATGCGGCCATTGCCGTCAGCTCTCTTGGCCGGTACGACGGCGAAGATGTGCTGGAAACGCTGGTCGGCGCAGCTCATAGCTCCAACTGGTATATCCGCCAAAACGCGGCGGCCAGCCTGGAGGCGCACCAGCTGGAATACAGCGAGCTTATGGAAGTGCTGGGCGGCCGGGATCGGTATGCCCGGGAGATGATGATGTACCGCATGGAGCTGCAGCGCCTAAAAAGCGAATCGCAGGAGGCCGCGCTATGAGAGACCTTTTTCAGATTTTCTTCAAATATGTGGGAATATTCTTTGTGCTGTATATGGTGGGGTATGCCAGCTTTCTGCTGCTTTCCGTAACGGTTGGGGCATCCTCGCTGTATGGCGCGAAGCGGCGCAATGCGCTGAAAAACGAGCTGATGGACGACTACTATCTTCCCGTTTCCATTCTCGTCCCGGCCTATAATGAAGGTGTAACCATCGAATCTACCGTCCGCTCGCTTTTGGAGCTGGATTATAAGCTATACGAGATCATCGTGGTGGACGACGGCTCTACGGATCAGACGGCGCAGGTGGTGCGGCAGGCGTTTGGTATGACGCAGATCCGCCGCCCAATTCAGCGCAGGCTCAAATGCGCCGCGGTAGAGGCGGTCTATGAAACCCGGGATTATAAAGTGCCCATCACCCTGATCCGCAAGAAAAACGGCGGAAAAGGCGATGCGCTCAATATGGGCATCAATGCGGCGCAGTATCCCTATTTTCTCAGCATGGATGCAGATTCTGTTCTGCAAAGAGATTCGCTCAAAAAAATCGTCCGGCCGGTTTTGGAGGAAGATGGGGTGATCGCGGTGGGCGGCGCAGTGCGGCCCTGCAACGATGCCAAGCTGGAAAATGGGCAGATTGTCCAGTATCATATGCCGCGCAAGCTTCTTCCCTGTATGCAGGTTCTGGAATACGACCGCTCCTTCCTGGCGGCGCGCATCCTGTTCGATAAATTCAACGGCTCCATCATCATTTCGGGAGCGTTTGGGCTGTTCAAAAAGAGCCTGGTCATCGATGCGGGCGGCTATGATGCGAAAACGGTGGGAGAGGATATGGAGCTGGTCGTCAAGCTGCATGTATTCTGCCGGGAGCACGGCGTCCCATACAGCATCCGCTATGCCACAGACGCCGTCTGCTGGACGCAGGCGCCGGAAAAGCTCTCGGATCTGTGCAGGCAGCGCCGGCGCTGGCATATCGGCCTGTATCAGAGCATGATCAAGCATCACAGCGTTTTTCTCAACACCAAATATGGCCTGATCAGCTATATCTCCTATTTCTATTTTTTGATTTACGAGCTGCTTTCGCCCTATATTGAAGTGCTGGGCACGCTCTTCATGGTGCTGGCCTTTGCGCTGGATATGCTGAACGTGCCGTTTATGCTGATGTATCTGGGCATCTATATCGCCTATGCCTCTATCTTATCTCTAACGGCGTTTTTCGCCCGGGTGCATACCATCGATCTCAGGCTGAGCGTGATGGATGCCCTCAAGGCCATTGCCTTATGCGCCATCGAAGTCTCGGGCCTGCGGTTTGTTCTGGCGTGGGTTCGGATGACGGCGCTGTTTGGCTACCGCAGGAAAAAGACGCAGTGGGGCAAGATCGAGCGGCAGCGCATTCAGTTTCATGTTACAAAGCCCAAAGCGGCCAAGGAGAAGGAAAGCGGAGAATAAAGAGTGGAAGAGATTGTCATTTATGTTGCAGGAAATCCCGGTTCCTATCCAGTCGAGTATTACGACTCGGAATCGGGCGCGTATCAGGGGGTAATTCCCGAGCTGCTGCGCGCGTTTTCCCAGCAGAGCAACTATGAAATTCGCTATTATGAGCCGGGAGAGGAAGACCGGCGCGAACAGCTTGCCTCGAATTTTCAGGTGGATTTGATCTCCGGGTGCGATGGAAGCGAGCAGTTCCGCCATAAAGAAGGCGCAGAGCTGGTTGTGCTGGAGACGGAGGAGCAGGGCAGGCGGCTGCTTTGCTGCGCAAATACCGCGCCAGCAAAAAACAGCTCAGGCAGCAGCAGGAGCGGGATGAGCTGACTGGAATTGGAAATATCGATTATCTGGAGCGCGGATGCAAGGCGCTGATTGGCGATCAGAACCGCATTCTATACCGCATGTGCTATTTCTATGTGGATATTGAGCGCGTAGAGCGCATGAGCGGCCGCGCTTCGGCCGATGCGCTTTTGCGCCACACTGCCGCCGTCCTTTCCGATTATATCTCTCAGACGGATCTGCTGGCGCGGGTTTCGGATGGGGGATTCGCTGTGCTCAGGCTGTGCGCCGGCCAGCAGGAGCTGGAAGAATGGCTCCAGCTTGCCCTTGGGCGCCTGCGCAGTTTCTCTGCGGAAGGGAAAACCTATGCAGGGCAGATTACGGCAGGGGTCTATCCGCTGAAAGCCGACGATTATCACCTGGATGAGATTCTGTTCCAGGCGGCTCAAAGCGCGCAGATGGCCTGCCGGCAGGGCGAGGATTTCAAAATCTGCACGGACGAGCTGCAAAAGGCGCTCCAGGAGGAGCGGCAGCTTCAGGAAGACGTCCGCCGGGGCTTTGAATGCGGAGAGTTTCAGCTCTATCTTCAGTTTTATGTGGATGCAAAGAGCAAGAGCATCCTGGGCGGCGAGGCGCTGGCCCGCTGGGAGCATCCGGAGCGGGGGTTCCTGGCGCCGGGGCAGTTCGTTCCGCTGATGGAAAAAGAGGGGCTGATTGGCCAGCTGGATTTCTATCTGCTGGGCCTGGCCTGCGCCTTCCTGGAACGGCTGAAGCGCGCAGGGATAGAGGATTTCTTCCTCTCCTGCAATTTTTCCCGGGAGACGCTTTCCCGGGCAGATTTTGCCGAGAGAATCCGGGAAATCATCGAAAAATATGAGTTTGAAAGGCGGCATCTCATCTTCGAGATCACCGAAAGCGCGGCATTTGGCGATGCCGCGGCAGCGCGCAAAAATATCGCGGCCATCGGGCAGATGGGAGCCCAGATTGCGCTGGATGATTTTGGCGATGGCTTTACTTCTTTTCTGGATATTCAGCAAAGCTCTCCGGATGTGCTCAAGCTGGATAAAGCGCTGGTCGATCATATTGGGACAGACTTTGGAGATACCGTCCTGCGCGCCATGATTGGCGTGGGCCATGAGCTGGGGCTCAAGGTCTTTGCGGAGGGCGTGGAAAAAGAAGGGCAGGCGCAGATGCTGCGGGATGCAGGATGCGATGTGCTGCAAGGCTTCCTCTTCCACTATCCGATTCCGGATTGGGAGGCGGAGCGAAAACTCAAAAAGGCCAGGCAAGGCCTGAAATGAGGCAGGAATGAAGAAGAGAGCGATTGTGATTGCGGCGGTTTTGCTGCTGTGCGGGGCGGCCGCATTTGCGGCTTGGCGCTGCCTGGGCACTTGGCCCAAAGAGCAGGGTTTTGGCATGTTTAGCTGGAGCGCAGGCGCCATGGCAGAGGAAGAGGCCGAGGCTTTTCTGGCCTGTGCCGAGCAGGCGGGCGTCTCGGAAGTCTATCAGCATTTTTCCAAAGAGAGCCTGCTGCCCGAGGGCCAGGCCCAGGCATTTGTGAAAAAACTGCGCAAAAAGCGGATCGATGTTTACGCGCTGGTGGGCGAAGCTGATTGGGCCTATGACGCAGAGGGCGGAAGCCTGATCAGAAGAATCCAGCGCGTCGCAGACTATAATGAACGCCAGCCGCAGGGCAGCAGAATCTGCGGCGTGATGGTGGATATCGAGCCGTATCTGCTGGAAGAATGGAAAGATAAAGAAGGGCAGCGGCCTGAACTCATGCAGAGCTATCTCGCCTGCATCCGGCAGGGCTATCAGTATGCCGCGCAGCAGGAGCTGGAATTTTGGGTCTGCATCCCGATTTTTTACGATACCAGCTGCCCGGATATTCTGGAAGCGCTGGTGCGCGATGGCTGCGATGGCATTGCCGTGATGAACTATAACCGCACAGATGAATACGGGCAGATGGCAAAAGAGGTGGAGCTGGCCAGAGCATCCGGCAAGGGCGTCATCTGCATCTATGAGCTCCAGCAGCCCGGCGAACACGACCTTGAGGAGATCAATACCTATGCCAACCAGGGCCTGGAAGCGCTCTGGCAATCGGCAGCGGGGCTGGAAAAGCAGTTCCAGTATGACGGCCTGCGCTTTGCCTATCACTACTATCAGCCGCTGAGAGAGATGCTGGGCGAGTGAGGCGGGCAGGAGAAACACAACGGAGGAAACGGATGATGAAAAGAGGAAACAACAGATTTTTAATCGCGAGCTTTTCGATCTTGATTGCTGTCTGCATCCTGATACTGGCGGTTGCTTCTGTGATCATTGCGCAGAAGAGCGATGTGGCCATCAGCGAGATCGGCCAGCTCTATATGTCTGCCATGGCAAGGCAGACGCAGCAAAAGTTCGATACTGTGCTGGATCTGCAGATCTCGGATATTGAGGGAATTGTGAAGCGAGTGCCGCCCGAGAGTGCGGTATATGGGCAGGATATGATCGATCAGCTTGCGCTCTCTGCCGAGGTGAGAAATTTTACTTACCTTGGGCTCTATACAAAGGATGGCCAGAGCGAGACGATCTATGGAGAAGATGTGGCATACCATGATTCCAAAACCTTCAATGCCGTTCTGCAAGATAGCCGCCTGCGCGTCTTTTCGGGCGTGAATACAAGCGGAGAAAAGCAGCTTTGCCTTTTGATCGATGTGCAATATCCCATGGGAGACGGAAAGACCAGCTCTGCGATGGTGGCGGCGCTGCCTATGGAGTATCTGGAAGGCGTGCTGGAAATGAAAATGGAAGAGGATCTGATGTATTCCTATATCATCCGCAAAGATGGCACGTTCGTCGTCAGATGGGAAGGCCAGAACTATTTCAACCGCATCTCCGAGATTTTCTCTGAGTTCCAGGGCAAAACGGCGGAGGAATATGTAGACGAGCTGCGCGATGCGATTGGCGCCGGCCAGGAATATTCCACGACGATCCAGGTGGACGGCGAATACCGCTACCTGCTTTGCACCCCCCTGCCGGATTCCGAGTGGTATCTGATCTCTGTCATGCCGTTTGGAACGCTGGATAATATTCTGAGCGACCTTGGCAGCCACCGGCAGCTAGTGATTTTGTTTACCAGCGCCGTCATCTTGGGCGGAGTCGCAGTCATTTTTATCCTGTATTACCGGCTGTCGCAAAAACAGCTGGCAGAGCTGGATCGGGCGGAGAAGGAAGCAATCAAGTCCAATAAGGCAAAGAGCGAGTTCCTCTCCAGCATGAGCCACGATATCCGCACGCCCATGAACGGCATCGTGGGCATGACGGCCATTGCCATGGCAAATATCGATAATATGGAGAAAGTCAAGGACTGCCTGAAAAAAATTACTCTGTCCAGCAAGCACTTGCTCGGCCTGATCAACGATGTGCTGGATATGTCTAAAATCGAGAGCGGCAAACTGTCTTTGAATATGGCGCAGATTTCCCTGCGCGAGACGATGGATAGCATCGTCAATATCGTCCAGCCGCAGATCAAAGCGCGTGGGCAGCAATTCGATATCTTCATCCGGCAGATTCAGGCGGAAGATGTGTACTGCGACAGCGTGCGCCTCAATCAGGTGCTGATCAACCTGCTGTCTAACGCCGTCAAGTTCACGCCCGAGGGCGGCAATATCTGTGTCTATTTGGAGCAGGAGGCCTCTCCGCTGGGAGACCACCATATCAGATGCCATTTCAAGGTAAAAGACAGCGGCATCGGGATGACGGAGGAGTTCCAGAAAAAGATCTTCGAGACGTTTACCCGGGAGGAGAATAAGCAGGTCCAGAAGACCGAGGGAACCGGCCTTGGCATGGCCATCACCAAAGCGATTGTGGATGCGATGGGCGGGAACATTGCCCTTAAGAGCGCGCTCGGGGAGGGGAGCGAATTCCATATCACGCTGGATCTGGAAAAGGCAGAAGTGCAGGAGCAGGATATGGTGCTCCCGCCCTGGAAAATGCTGGTTGTGGACAACAATGAGGATCTGTGCCTAAGCGCGGTTTCCTCGCTGAAGGAAATCGGCATCGATGCACAGTGGGCAATGGATGGGCAGAGCGCCGTGCAGATGGTCGAGAAGCGCCACAAAGTGCACGATGATTACGAGATCGTCCTGCTGGATTGGAAGATGCCGGGTATGGATGGGCTGCATACAGCTAGGGAAATTCGCAAGCTTTTGGGCGATGAAGTTCCGATTTTGATCATCTCTGCCTATGATTGGAGCGAGATCGGGCAGGAGGCAAAAGAGGTCGGCATTCATGGCTTTATCTCAAAGCCGCTGTTTAAATCCAATCTGTTCCTGGGGCTGAGCCGCTATATGATGCCGGATGCGCCCGAGAGCAGAGAGCAGGAGCAGGGCAACAGCGCAGCCGGGTTTGCCGGCAAACGGATTCTGCTGGCAGAGGATAACGATCTCAACTGGGAGATCGCCGAGGATATCCTCTCTGAAATAGGCTTTGAACTAGAGCGGGCAGAGAACGGCCAGGTTTGCCTGGAAAAATTCCGGGAATCGGAGACGGGGTTCTATGATGCCATCTTGATGGATATTCGTATGCCCGTCATGAATGGCTACGATGCGACGAGAGCCATCCGCGCGCTGGAGCGCCCGGATGCAGACCTGCCTATTTTGGCAATGACGGCGGATGCTTTTTCGGATGATATTCAGCGCTGCAAGGAGTGCGGCATGAACGAGCATGTCTCCAAGCCCATCAACGTCGATTTGCTCACGCAGCTTTTGCATAAATATCTCGGGTAAGAGGAGAGGAAATGGATTCGAAAAAGAAGATTCTGATCGTAGACGATTCGGAAATGAACCGCGCACTGCTGGAGGATATGCTTTCCAACGATTTTGATATCATCGAGGCGGGAAACGGTATGGAAGCCGCGGAGATTTTGAGCAAACAGGCAGAGGATATCTGCCTGATGCTGCTGGATATCGTCATGCCCGTCATGGATGGCTTTGAGACGCTGGCACTGATGAACAAAAACGGCTGGATCAAGCAGATTCCCGTCATCATGATCTCGGCGGAAACCGTCCCGACGTATGTCGAGCGCGCCTATGATCTGGGCGTGCTGGATTATATCAGCCGGCCGTTCGATGAGAGAATCGTCCAGCGGCGCGTCTCCAGCGCGATCATGCTGCTGGCCAAGCAAAAAGAGCTTTCCCGCATTGTGGCGGATCAGGTGTATGAGAAAGAGCGCAACTCCCGCATGATGATCGAGATTCTCTCCAATATCGTCGAGTTCCATAACGGAGAGAGCGGGATGCATGTGCTCCATATCCATACGTTCACAGATCTGCTCTTAAGAAAGCTGATGACAAAAACAGATCGATATGGGCTGACACAGCGGGATATTTCGCTGATCTGCAACGCCTCTGCCCTGCACGATATTGGAAAAATCGCCGTGCCTTCCGAGATCCTCAATAAGCCGGGGCGCCTGACAAAAGAGGAATTCGAGATCATGAAGACGCACTCGATAGAGGGCGCCAGGGTGCTTAACGATATTCCCATCAAGGCCAATGAGCCGCTCATTAAATACGGCTATCAGATCTGCCGTTGGCATCATGAGCGGTATGACGGCAGCGGCTATCCCGATGGCTTAAAGGGCGAGCAGATCCCCATTGCGGCGCAGGTCGTCGCGCTGGCAGACGTCTACGATGCGCTGACCAGCAAGCGCGTCTATAAAGATGCCTATGCGCATGAGCAGGCTATCCAGATGATCCTGGATGGGCAGTGCGGGGCCTTCAATCCGCTGCTCCTGGAATGCCTGAAGGAAGTAGCTGATGCGCTGGAGCGGGAGGCTAAGGTGAACTCCCAAGCCTCCTATCCCGAGCGGGAAGCCTGGGATTCTGTCGAACAGATGCTGGAGATGAGCAAAGTGGATACCACGGAGAAATCCGTCCGGGCGCTGGAGCATGAGCGGATGAAAAACCAGATCCTGGCGGAAATTTCGGAGGAAATCCAGTTCGAATATAAGGCGGGAACCCCGGGAACGCTTCTGCTCGCCCGGTGGGGAGCAAACCTGCTGGGGGTTCCGGAGATAATCTTCAATCCCATAGAGAGCAAGTTTGGCAACGAGGTGTTCCGGCAGGAAGATTTTGCGGATCTGCTCAAAAGCCTGGAGCAGGTCCGGCCAGAGCAAGCGGTAATAGAGAAAAAATACCTGCTGAATATTGGCGGCGTCCAAAGATGGCATAAGGTAATCTGCAAGGCGATCTGGGAAGGGGCGCAAGCGCCGCGGTATACCAGCGTCATAGGCAAGGTGATCGATATTCAGGATGATGTGGAGCAGGTTGCGAAGCTGCAAAGAAAGACGGAGCTGGATTTATTGACCGGCCTGCTCAACCACAGCGCCGCAAAACAGCGGATTGCGCCGTTTTTGGCCAGCGGAGGCGACAAAAAATATGCGCTGCTGATGTTTGATATCGATAACTTCAAAAAGGCCAACGATACATACGGTCATTTATTTGGGGATGAAGTGCTCAGGCTGGTGGCAGATGCCATCCGAAGCAGCATTCGGAGCACGGATATCGCCGCCCGCATGGGAGGAGATGAGTTCATCATCTTTATCGAGTATAAGGGCGATGTGCGCCCGCTGGTTCAGCGCATTTTTTGGCAGCTGGGCGGGCGGCACGGCAATTTCCCCATCCAGCTGAGCATGGGAGTCGCCTGCCCCGAAACTCCGCCCGAGCACTATGAAGCATTCTTTCAGATGGCCGATGAGGCAATGTACCATATAAAGGCAAAAGGAGGAAACTCCTATTGCTTCTATGAAGATATGGCAGAGAAATAAACTGATTTGCGCGATCAGAAGAAAAGAAATGGAGGATACGAGGATGACGGTGCAGCAATGTTATCAGGCAATGGGCTCAGATTATGAGGATGTGATGAGCAGGCTCAGGACGGATGAGCGGGTGAAAAAATTCCTGCTCAAGGTGCCGGGCGATTCCAGCTATGCGCTGCTATGCAGTTCGCTGGAGCAAAAGGATATCCCCGAGGCTTTTCGGGCGGTGCATACGATAAAGGGCATCACCCAGAATCTCTCGCTGACAAAGCTCTATGCGTCCTCTGCACAGCTTTGCGACGTGCTGCGGGATCGGCAGGAATATGGCGAGGATATCCAGCCTGCCTTTGAGGCAGTGGAAAAGGACTACGAGTTCACCATCGGCTGTATTCAGCAGCTGGCGGAGAGCGTATAGCCTGAATTAGCCGGAAAAATGTTTCGCCGTGATAAGCCGCAGAAGAGAAAGCGCGCGCTAAATTGGGGCGATGGGGCATGGTGCAAAAAGGGCGCCTTGCTCTGCCCTATGCCAAATAGAAAAAGACCCGCTAAAATAGCGGGTCTTTTGAGTAGAAGGCCAAACGCACCTTTTAAAAAGATAAATAAGGGGTTTGCATTTTGAAGCCTTGTTTAATACTTGCAAAATAGATATTTTGTTTTTTGTAAAAGCGCCGCAGGCGCATAACCGCAAAAAAGTGGTAGGCAAGCGGGGAATAAAAAACCGAGCGAGGCCGAGCTTTTTTGCGGAAGAGGGGCGGCAACGGGGCGAACGTCAAAGCCCTCGGCATATTGCCGAGGGCTTTGTGTGCAGCGTAGTTTGCTGCGACGTGGCGTACCCGGGAGGATTCGAACCTCTGACCTTTGGAGTCGGAGTCCAACGCTCTATCCAGCTGAGCTACGGGTACAACATGGATATCTTAGCACACTTTCCCTGCGTTGGCAAGACGGTGCGCGATGCAAATTTTCAAAATATATGGTAATATTATTAAAGGCAAAAAGAAAAATATGCGCTCAAAGCGAGGTCTTTCCGGCCGAAAAGACCTTTCACATCTTATCTTTTTGGAGTAAATTGTCCGGTCGAAAATGAAAACAGCGCAGGAAAGCCAAATCTTCAGCACATATGCTCAGCTGCCGGCAAAAGGAGAAAACTACTTGATCAACGGAAAAACAGAAGGAATCAAACAAAATATATTAGACGAGCTGGAACTGCTCTATGAGGCACAGTGCCCGCGCGGCGAATTTCTGACGCAGGAGCTGGCCGATGCGCTGGCAAAATACTCCTGCATGCTAAACCGGGAGATCTCCATTTTTCTTTCCAGAAGCGGGAACGTGCTGGATATTTCCATCGGAAGCGAGGATAACGTCTCCCTGCCTGTGATGAGAAAACGGCGGGGCACCATGGGCCTTTCGGGCGTGCGCTGTATTCATACGCACCCGGGCGGCAGCTCGCATCTTTCGGATGTGGACGTCGGCACGCTGCTTTCCGCGCGAATGGACTGCATGGCGGCGCTGGCTGTTGCAGACGGCGTGCCCAAGAGCCTGTGCGCAGGCTTTGTCGGGGAGAGCTTGGGCGAGGCGGTTTTTGCAGGCCCGTTTTTCATCCGCAGGCTGCCCAACCGTTTCTTGATGGAAGAGATTGAGCGGGCGACCCGCCGGGTGGCGGATCTCGTGCGCACCCAGGCCACGGAGGAGGAGACCGAGCGGGCGATTCTCGTGGGGCTGAACTGCACGCAGGCAGAGATGGACGAGCTGGCGCTTTTGGCGCAGACGGCCGGCGCAGAGAGCGTCGCGCAGTTTGTGCAGGATCGGCCGCGGGAAAAAGGGCTCTATATTGGGCGGGGAAAAGTGAAGGAAATCTCCCTGGCGGTTTCTGCGCTGGAGGCAGACCTGGCTATTTTCAACGACGAGCTTTCTGCCATCGAGGCGCGCAACCTGGAAGAACAGCTGGGCGTCAAAATAGTGGATCGGACGACGCTGATTTTGGATATCTTTGCCCGCCGGGCCAAAACCCGGGAGGGGCGGCTGCAAGTTGAGCTGGCTCAGCTCAAATATAACCTGCCCCGGCTCATGGGAGAGGGTCTGGCGCTCTCCCGGCTGGGAGCGGGCATCGGGACAAGAGGCCCGGGCGAGAGCAAGCTGGAGATGGATCGCCGCAGAATCCGCCGGCGCATCTACGAGCTGGAAGGGGAGATCGAAAAGCTGGCGCTTCAGCGCGGCCTGCGCCGGGAACAGCGGGAGAAGAACAATGTCCCTGAAATCGCGCTGGTGGGCTATACCAACGCGGGCAAAAGCAGCCTGCTCAACGCCGTCTCGGATGCGGGCGTCTATGCGGAGGATCAGCTGTTTGCCACGCTGGATCCCGTAACGCGCAAGGTGCAGATGCCGTCCGGCAAGGAAATGCTGTTTACGGATACCGTCGGGTTTATCCATAAGCTGCCGCACGATCTGGTCAGCGCATTCCGCTCGACGCTGGAAGAGGCAAACCGGGCGGATCTGCTGCTGCTCGTAACCGATCTTTCAAGCCCCGAAGCCGAAAAACAGTCGCGGGTTGTGCGGGAGGTCTTGGAGGAGCTTGGGGCAGGCGATAAGCCGGCGTTCCGCGTCTATAACAAGGCCGATTTGGTGCAGGATGTCCCGGAAAACACCCGGAGCGCCTTCTGCATTTCCGCCAAGACGGGGCAGGGCATCCCCGAGCTTTTGGCGGCGATCGAAGCCAGGCTTCAGCCTAAGATGGCCGAGGTGAGCCTGAAGCTTGGCTACCAGGAGGGGGCCAAGCTGGCGCAGCTGCAAAAATACGCGGAGGAGATCCGGGTAGAATATGAGGAGCAGGGGATAAGCGTCTGGGCAAAGCTGCCGGAGATCTGGGCAAAACGCATTCTGGGCCAGTAATTTTGCACAATATATTGATTTTTGCAGGGCGGGGTGCTACTCTTAAACCAAAGCCAAATATATCTAGCATAGGATAATATGGCAAGGAGGTATTGTTTCTTTATGTATGGAGATTATTATTACGACGGTGTCTGGGCTGCGGCGGCTGGCATCGCAATCGTGCTGATTCTGATCGTTTTGGCACTGGTGGTTCTCTTTTATGTCTTTGCGGGAATTGGCCTGTATACCATGGGAAAATGCAGAGGAGTGCAGACGCCCTGGCTTGCCTGGCTGATTCCAAGCTTTGTGGTCGGCGCTATTGCAGATGATTATGATGAGCGCACCAAGGGAAAATCCATGGGGCTGCGCTGGATTCTGCTGGGCCTGACCATCGGCAGCATCGTGCTGAACAATATCGGCATTGGCAGCGTCAGCCTTTATACTTACGGCAGATATGGCAGTGCTTACGGTGCAGGGAGCGGCATTGTGGTTCTGACTGGGATGATCATCAGCATTACGCTGCTGGTGTTCTCCTATATCGCCCTGTATCGGATCTACAAATCTGCCAACCCGAACAGCGCGACGACCATGCTGGTTTTGTCCATCTTCTTCCCGGTCATCATCCCCTTTGTCATCTTTGGCCTGAGAAAGCGGGACGACGGCATGCCTTATGGCCAGCAGGGGCCGATGGGATATGCTCCTTACGGCGCCCAGCAGCCCTATTATGGGCAGGGCCAGTATCAGCCGTATCAGGGCTATCAGAACCCGGCAGGCGGGTTTGCGCCGCAGGGCTATCAGCCGCCCATGCAGCAAAACCCGAATGCGCAGTATCCGGGCGGCGCGCCGTATCAGGGCAATCCTGCCCAGCAGCCTGGAACACAGCCCGCTCAGCCGCAGCAAAACGGGGCAGAGCAGGGGGAAGACCCTTCCCAGCGCTAAAGAAAGAGGCCGGAGTTCCGGCCTCTTTTCGTTTTTGAAACTGTGCAGAATATCAAAAAAGGATCCGCCAAGCGGCGGATCCTTTTTTGATTTGGCCTTAGCTAGAAGCTCTCTTTCTCATCCAGGAAGGCCGGAAGATTCTCAATGGGCATGCGAACCTGCTCCATGGTATCCCGATCCCGGACGGTAACACAGCCGTCATCCAGCGTCTCAAAATCGATGGTGATGCAGTAGGGCGTGCCAATCTCGTCCTGGCGGCGGTAGCGCTTGCCGATGCTGCCAGAGAGGTCGTAATCGACGTTATGGTGCTTTAAGAGCATCTCGTAGACTTCATCCGCCTTCTCGGAGAGCTTTTTCTGCAAGGGCAGAACTGCGGCTTTATAGGGCGCCAGGGCGGGATGCAGATGCAGAACCGTGCGCGTCTCGCCGTTCTCCAGCTGCTCTTCGTCGTAGGCTTCGCAGAGGAATGCCAGCGCGACGCGGTCTGCGCCCAGCGAGGGCTCGATGCAGTAGGGGACATACTTCTCATTGGTAATGGGATCCTGATAGGTGAAGTTCTCGCCCGAATGCTCCATATGCGCCTTGAGGTCGAAATCCGTGCGGTCTGCGATGCCCCAGAGCTCGCCCCAGCCGAACGGGAAGAGGTATTCGATATCCGTCGTGGCGTTGGAATAGTGCGAAAGCTCCTCGGGGGAGTGATCGCGCAGCTTGATGCTCTCCTCGGGCATGCCCAGGCTGAGCAGGAAGTTCTTGCAGTAATCCTTCCAGAAATAGAACCACTCCATCTCCTCCTTGGGGTTGCAGAAGAACTCCAGCTCCATCTGCTCGAATTCACGGGTGCGGAAGGTGAAGTTCCCGGGGGTAATCTCGTTGCGGAAGGATTTGCCAACCTGCGCGATGCCCATGGGCATCTTGCGGCGGGTACTGCGCAGCACGTTTTTGAAGTTGACGAAAATGCCCTGGGCCGTCTCGGGGCGCAGGAAAATTTCCGAGGCAGTATCCTCGTTGACGCCCTGGAAGGTTTTAAACATCAGGTTGAATTTGCGGATGGGCGTGAAGTTGTTCTTGCCGCAGGTGGGGCAGGGGATATGCTCGGCGATGAACTCCTCCATCTGCTTGTTATCCATCGCGGCGACGTCCAGATCAAGCTTGTGCTCGAATGCGTAGTCCTCGATGAGCTTATCCGCGCGGAAGCGCTCGTGGCACTCTTTGCAGTCCATCAGCGGGTCGTTGAAGCCGCCCACATGCCCGGATGCGACCCAGGTTTCCGGGTTCATCAGGATGGCGCAGTCCAGGCCGACGTTATAGCGGCACTCGGTGACGAATTTGCGCCACCAGGCTTTTTTGACGTTGTTCTTGAACTCGACGCCCAGCGGGCCGTAATCCCATGTATTGGCGAGGCCGCCGTAGATTTCCGAGCCGGGGAAAACAAAGCCTCTGTTTTTCGCCAGCGCGACGACTTTATCCATTGTTTTTTCGCTTCTCTGCATACCAAACCTCCTAAAATTCGTATTGATGTGCGTATAAAATAAAAAAACCTTCAGCCTTATAGGGACGAAAGAATCTCTTCCGTGGTTCCACCCTATTTGGCCAAAAGCCCACTTTCAAAAAAGGTCTCTATGGGCTGCCGATAGCAGCGCGCCAGCGCGGTTTGCACCATCCACCGCGTCTCTTTGTTCTGGCCTTCTCTGCCGTTATGCCCAACCTGCGATATGCTCTTTTCCTTCTATCATATAGAAAGGCAGGAGAAAAGTCAATATTTGCGGGGCGGGAAAAAAGAAAGAAATTTTGAGAAAATTCGGCACAATTTTCTGCTTCCAACGTACTATACAGTAAGCTTTGAAAGCTCAAAATTATTCCGATTAGGAGGAACTTTACTATGGGTTGTGGTTGTAACAATGGTTGTGGCGGTTTTGGTGGCAATAGCTGCTGGATTATCATCCTTCTGCTTCTGTGCTGCGGTGGCTGCGGCGACAACGGCTTCGGCGGCGGCATGGATTGCTGCTGGATTATCATTCTGCTTCTGTGCTGCTGCGGCAATAGAAACAACAATGGCTGCGGTTGCCAGGAGAATAACTGCGGTTGCGGCTGCTAATTGAGAAGGGTTCGCCAAGAAACAAACGATGACATAGACGCTTATGCGCAATAAAAAAGGAGCGGCATCTGCCGCTCTTTTTTTATGATTCTGCAAATTCGTTCAGCTCCAAAAGCTCGCCGTCTGGGCCGCGGAAGAAGGCCAGCCGAACGCCGTGATAGACGTTTGAAATGCTGCGGGCAGCTCCCTCCATCTGGATGCCGTGCGCGCAAAGATGCGCGATGGCCGCATCCAGATCTGCGGTTTTCAGGCAGAGATGCTCAAAATGGCCATCCTGCCGCGGCTGATAGTCTGGTTTTGCGATCAGCTCGATTTCACAGTCGCCGTTTCGAAGAAAACAGAGCACAGTTCCGTTTTCCAGGGGCGCTGTGCAGGTGATAGCAAAGCCTAAAATTTCCACATAGAATTTTTTTGAGCGCTCCAAATCGCGGACGTGCAGGCCGATATGGCTGAGCCCTAAAATAGGTTGAGACATGCCAGTTCTCCTTTCTAATTTATGGTAATTATAGCGAAAAAGCAGCCGCCTGCCTAGCCAGGCGGCGCAGAAATTAACAATTTTGTTGCGTCTTGGGCGGAAAGTTGTATTGAAAAGACTGGCCTAGGATGATATAATTGCAGAGTTAGATTTTGAGGTGAATGCGGAGGTCAAGATGGCTCAAAGACAACCAAACCATAATAATATACGGAGAAATACGGCGAAAAAAAGGAAGAGCAAATATCACGGCTGGATTCGCGGGCTTGCCATTCTGCTGGGCGTGATGGTGTGCGTCTGCGGCGGAACGCTGATCTGGGCTTATAACAAATACAAGAGCATTCAGGCAGATCCTTTCAGCACGCTGAAAAAGCCTTCGGTTACAGGCGTAACCGTAGTGGATAAGAACAATCAGGAACACGTCATGGAGGAGAAGATCGTCAACCTGCTCATCATGGGCCTGGATTCGGATAAGGAGCGGGAAAAGAAGCATATGGGCTGGCGGCCGGATGTGCTCATCCTCTGCTCGGTCAACTATGAAAATGGGACGATGACGATGATGTCTATCCCAAGAGACAGCAAAGTCAAGATGAACAAGCTGGATCCCAAAACCGGTGAAATCAAGGGGACGACAGTCAAGAAAATCAACGAGTCGTTTGCCCAGGGCGGCGGCCCCAACGCCTTTGGATACAAGAATACCGTGGACTGCGTCAAGGAGCTCATTTCCTGCGACGGTGCGTTCGATATTCCCATCGATTACTATATGTGCATGGATATGGACGGCATGGGCCCGCTGGCAGACAGCATCGGGGGTGTTCCGGTTGTGCTGGACAGAGACCTCAGCACCATCGGCAAGAAGGGTGAGGAAGTTACCATCACCAGCGCCAATGTGGAGGAATATCTGAAGAACCGCAAGAGCGGCGGCAACGACCAGGGCCGCGGCGCGCGCCAGCAGACGTTCATCATCTCCTTCATCAAAAAGGTGCAGAGCATGGGCGCCGTCAAATCCGCGACCAAGCTCTACGATAAGCTCATCCAGTTTATCAAGACGGATATGACGCTGGAGGAGATTCTGGCTTTTGCGCAGTTTGCAGATACCGGCTTCACGACGGATAAGATCACCCAGTGGCGCGTCCCTTCCACTACCAGCGATGACGGCCACTATTATGAATTGATCCATGAAGATGAGCTCTATGATTTTGTTTTGGAGCACTTCTATAATCCCAAGGAAACGAATTAAACCAAGAATAAGGGGAAAAGAATGAAAAAGAAAACGAGAATTTCGGCGCTTTGCCTGATGCTTGCCCTGGCAGCGATGCTGCTGGTATCCTGCGGCGGCAGCGCCGGGCTGAAACGGCTTGAGCCAAAAGAGGGCGTGGAGAAAGTGAAGCTAGAGGGCAGCTGCACGGCGGAGATCACAGGAGAGACGCTGCGCATCAATTTTTCCAGCAACCTGCAAGAGGGCGCAGTCGTCAAATTCTCCGTGGATAGCTACGAGGGAAAAGAGCTGGCTTCCAAGGAGTACTCCGTCAGCGGGGAGAACATCTACGCGGAGTTTGCCATTGATCCCGAGTGGGAAGGAGTTCTATACGGGACGGTGCAGTGTTCGCCGCAGGTCGGCTCTCAGCCCAGCGAAGTGACGGATCTTTACGGGAACTACTTCCAGAATATCGACGGAGAGCACGTCATCTGGAACGACAAGAGCAATATCTTCCTCGTTCAGAGCGAGAAAATAAATTTGGGTTGACAAGCAAACTTGCCTATGCTATGATAGCAAAAAAAGAAAAGCGCTGAAAAAGAAGGTCGCTTTGGGAGCAGATAGAGAGCCGCTGGCTGGTGGAAAGCGGTTGCGAAAAAGCAGGCCCATCCCTTTGGAGCTGAGCCCTGAAAGAAAAGTAGGGGTCTCCGGGTTGCCTCGTTATTGGCATAGGCTTGATAGAGCCAAAAAGAGTGGGCGCCGCGAGGCGTCAAACTGGGTGGTACCGCGAAAATTTTCGTCCCTTGCAATGCAAGGGGCGTTTTTTATTTTGCAGCAGCGCGCAGAGCGCAGAACATGGAAGGAGAAACGAGCATGAAAGAAAATATTGCACTGATTGCACAGCGAATTCGGGATTTGCGGGATATTCTGGAGATTTCTGCGGCAGAGATGGCAGAGGCTGTGGGCATGAGCGAGGAAGAATACCTCTCCTATGAGACGGGAGAAAAGGACTTCTCCTTCAGCTTTCTCTATACCATCGCGGATAAGTGCGGCGTGGATATTTCGGATCTGCTGATGGGAGAGGGCGCCAAGCTCTCGATGTATTCCTGCGTGCGCGCAGGGGAGGGCCTGGAGATGAAGCGCCGCACGGAATATAAATACCAGCATCTCTCCTATCTGTTCAAAAATAAAGTGATGGAGCCCTTCCTGGTAACGGTGGATCCGAGCGACGTCAACGCGGCCACGCATAAGAAGAGCCATATCGGCCAGGAATTCAACTATATTCTGGAGGGCAGCATGACGCTGTATATCGGCGAAGAGAGCGAGACGCTCTTCCCGGGCGACGCAATCTACTTTAACTCCAAGTATCCCCATGCCATGCAGGCCGAGGGCGGCAAACCCTGCCGGTTTCTGGCAATCATTGCAAAGTAAGGAAGGCGAGGAAAATGGCTAGAATTTTTGAAAAATACACAAGAGGGCATTACGACAATTATCAGGATTTCAAGGAAAATTTCCGCATTGATGCGCCGGAGAGCTTCAACTTCGCCTACGATGTGATGGATGTGCTGGCAGATGAGCAGCCGAATAAGCGCGCGATGCTCTGGACCAACGTCGCTGGGGCGGAGAAAACCTTCACCTTCGAGGAGCTGCGCGTGCTTTCCAACAAATGCGCAAATTTCCTGACCAGCCTTGGCATTCAAAAGGGCGATATGGTCATGCTGATTTTGCAGCGCAGATATGAATTTTGGGTGAGCATGCTGGCGCTGCACAAAATCGGCGCGGTGGCTATCCCGGCAACGCATCTGCTGACCAAGAAAGATATCGTATACCGCAACAATAAGGCGGGGATCAAGGCTATCATCTGCGCGGATACGGCAAACGCCGAGCACTTTATCGACGAAGCCCAGGCCGAGAGCCCGACTCTGGAACACAAGATCATGGTGGGCGGGCTGCGGCTGCCCGGATGGGTCAGCTTTGACGAGCAGATGCAGAAGGCTTCGCCGAAGTGGACGCGGCCGGCGGGCGAGGCGGATACCAGGCTTTCGGATCCCATGCTGCTTTTCTTCACCTCGGGTACGACCGGTATGCCCAAAATGGTCATGCACAACTATTCCTATGCGCTGGCGCATATCCCGACGGCCGTATTCTGGCACAATGTTCAGCCGGACGGCATTCACCTGACCGTCTCGGATACAGGCTGGGGCAAATGCCTCTGGGGCAAGTTCTACGGGCAGTGGTTTGCGGAGACGACGGTTTTCGTCTACGATTACGACAAGTTCGTCCCGCCGGAAATGCTGGAGGTCATCAGCAAATACAAGATCACCACGTTCTGCGCGCCGCCGACCATCTACCGCTATTTCATCAAGGAGGATCTCAGAAAATACGATCTCTCCAGCCTGGTTTACGCGACGACAGCCGGAGAGGCGCTGAACCCGGAGGTGTTCGATCAGTTCAAAGCGGCGACGGGCATCGACATCAAAGAGGCGTTCGGCCAGACCGAGACGACCATGCTGCTCGGAAACTTCACCTGCATGAACGGCCGGAAGGGCTCGCTTGGGCGGCCCTGCCCGCTCTATGATGCGGATATCGTGGATGATGCGGGCAATTCGGTGCGCGCGGGCGAAGTGGGCGAGATCGTCATCCGCACGGATAAGGGCGTGCCCTATGGCATGTTCATGGGATACTACAAAGACCCGGAGCTGACGCAGCAGGCATGGCATGACGGCATCTACCGCACGGGCGATTTGGCCTGGAGAGATGAGGAAGGGTACTACTGGTATGTCGGCCGGGCAGACGACGTCATCAAGAGCTCGGGCTACCGCATCGGGCCCTTCGAGGTGGAGAGCGCGCTGATGGAGCATCCGGCGGTTTTGGAGACGGCCATCACCGGCGTGCCGCACCCCGAGCGCGGGCAGGTGATCAAGGCGACGGTCGTCCTGGCGGCGGGGTATGAGCCCAGCGAGGCGCTCAAAAAGGAGTTGCAGGAGCACGTCAAGCGGACGACGGCGCCGTATAAATACCCGAGGATCGTCGAGTTCGTCACTGAGCTTCCAAAGACCATCAGCGGAAAGATCAAGCGGTTTGAGATCCGCGGAGATAAGAGATAATAAAAAGGCCCTTCGCAGAAAAGCGAGGGGCTTTTTGCTGTGCGGGAAAAGCTGTTTGCGGGGAGTTTACAGGATTTTTTAGAAAAAAGATGGAGATGCTGGCGGGAATCTGATATGATAGGGCTTGCCGGATGCTGGAATAAGGAGAGGGGATGATATCGTTGATGATTCGGACAGATAGATTGCTCATTCGGGAGTATGACAAAAAAGATGCGGCAGGACTGTATGAGATTCTCAAAAACCCGCCGGTGCACTGCTTTGTGGATGAAAAACTGAACTCTTTGGAAGAGGCAGAGAGAGCCATTTTGGAAAAAGGGCGCCAAGGCGAACGCTTTGCCGTCTGCCTGGCGGAAACGGACGATCTGATCGGTGAACTGTTTGCAGATAAAGAAGGGGAAGATACCTACAGCATCGGCTGGAACTTCAACCTGAAGTTTGGCAAAAAAGGGTATGCAGCAGAAGCCGCCCGGGCGATGATGGATGCGCTGTTCTGCGCAGATGCCAGAAGGATTTACGCTTATGCAGAGGAGGATAACATCGCCTCCCGCAGGCTTTGCGAGAAACTGGGCATGCGGCAGGAAGGGCTTTTCCTCGAGTTTATCTCCTTTGTCAAAGGGGAAGACGGCGCGCCGGTTTACGAAAACACATGCCAATATGCCATTTTGAAGAGAGAATGGGAGCAGGCAAACAAAAAATAGGAGGAGTTTTATGAAAAGCTATCGGAAAGTTTTGGAGATGAATTTGCCCACCAGAAGAGGATACCGCAATATCACGCCGCAGGTGGAGCAGGCGCTAAGGGAGAGCGGAATCTCGGAGGGGCTTGTGCTGGTCAACGCCATGAACATCACGGCCAGCGTGTTCATCAACGACGATGAGAGCGGGCTGCACCAGGATTTCGAGACCTGGCTGGAGAAACTGGCGCCGGAAAAACCCTACAGCATGTATCACCACAACGGCTATGAGGACAACGCGGATGCGCACTTAAAGCGCAGCGTCATGGGCCGGGAAGTGGTCGTTGCGGTAACTGGCGGGCGGCTGGATTTTGGGACATGGGAGCAGATTTTCTACGGCGAGTTCGACGGCAGGCGCACCAAGCGCATCATGATCAAGATCATCGGGGAATAGAGCGCCATCGGCCTTCTGAAGAAGGAAAAAGTTGTTAAGATTTTTATAATAATAGCGCAAAGGAAGGGGTTTCGCTTTCCTTTTGCGGGCCTTTTCGATATAATAGAGGGCGTAACGACGATTCAGGAGGCTACAAATGAAGATCAGAAAAGTTGTCATCCCAGCGGCCGGGCTTGGGACGCGGTTCCTTCCTGCGACAAAAGCGCAGCCCAAGGAAATGCTGCCCATCGTGGATAAGCCGACCATTCAATATATTATGGAAGAGGCGGTTGCCTCGGGCATCGAGAGCGTCATCATCATCACGGGCCGCAGCAAACGCGCCATCGAAGACCATTTCGACAGCTCCGTCGAGTTGGAGCTGGAGCTGGAGCGCGGCGGAAAAGAACAGCTTTTGGAACAAGTGCGCCATATTTCCGATATGGTCAATGTGCACTATATCCGCCAAAAACACCCCAGAGGCCTGGGGCATGCCATTTTGTGCGCCAAGGAATTCGTGGGCAACGAGCCCTTTGGCATCATGCTGGGGGACGTCATCATGGATTCCAAGACGCCGGCACTGCGCCAGCTGATGGACGCATATGAGCGGGAGAACGCCAGCGTCATCGGCGTACAGCCGGTGGCAAAAGAGGATATTTCCAAATACGGCATCATTCAGCCGGGCGCGGGGGCAGATGGGCTGCACGAACTGCTGGGCATGGTGGAAAAACCCAGCCAGCAGGAGGCGCCTTCCAACCTGGCGATTTTGGGCCGGTACGTTCTGACGCCGGAGATTTTTGAGATTTTGGAGCACACCGGCCAGGGAAAAGGCGGCGAGATTCAGCTGACGGATGCGCTTTTCACGCTTTTGGGCAGAGAGAAGATGTATGCGCTGGAGCTGGAAGGAAAGCTCTATGACGTCGGCGATCGGTTTGGGTTCCTGCAGGCGACCTGCGAATTCGCTCTGGGCAGAGAAGATCTGAGGGAGCAGTTTGGCGCATACATTAGGGAACTGGCGCAGAGAATATAGAAGAAGAAAAAAACAGCGCGGCATGAGCCACGCTGTTTTTTATTGCAATTCCATTCTTTGGAGGAATTCGCTCGTCCCGGCCTCGATCATGCGCTGGCCGGAAAAGGCAAAGCCCTGAGCCTGATAAAACTGGATGGCGGCCTTGTTCTTTTCCAGCACCCAGAGGAACCGGGCGCCGCGCTCGTGCACCGCAAAGCTGAGAAGCTGTGCGCCGATGCCCTGATGCTGGAAAAAATACTCCACATACAGCTCTTTGATTTGAGCGCCCTGTATATGCACCATGCCTTTGACAAATTCGTCGTCGTAGACCCAGATATTTTCCAGCTTTTCCGGGCTGGCGAGATATTCGCTCGCCAGGGGAAGTACCTGCATCTGGCCAAAGGAGACGGCATCGTTCTGGAAAATCGGGCGATAGGCCGCTCTTTTGGCAAAAATCAGGATCTCTGCCAGACGGGAAGCATCCTGCGGGGCTGCTTTTCTGATATGCTCCATAAAACCTCCGGTATTTGGATGAGATGCCGTTATTATAGCATCCGAAGAGGCGGTGCGGCAAGGCCGGGAAAGCAGAATGGAGCTGTTTGACGGCGGCAGGCCGTTCATAAATAATTCATAAAAAAATGGGCAAAAATAATTGACAGGACGGAGCAAGAAGATTATAGTATAACTATAAAAGTCAAAGAAAGTCAAAGACAAAAAGGAGGCGAAAGGAATGGCAGTTCTAAGCGACAGCATTGAGCAGTTCATCAAATCGCTGATGGATGAATATGACGAGATGATCGAGATTCAGAGAAACGAGCTGGCAGACTATTTTTCCTGCGCGCCTTCCCAGATCAACTATGTTTTGGCGACGCGCTTTTCCCCTGAAAAGGGCTATCTCATCGAGAGCCGGAGGGGCGGCGGCGGGTATATCAAGCTGGTGAAGATTAACCCGGATAAGAGCGAACACATTCTCTCTCTGATTTCGGAAAAGCTCAAGAGCGGGAGCATCTCCAAAAAAGATGCCCAGGAGCTGATTTCCGGCCTCGGAGAGATGGGGCTGATCGAGGAAAAACAGGAAAAGCTGATGGCGGCGGCGATTTCGGATAAGGCCATCCATATACCGAGCAATATTAAGGATAATCTGCGGGCGAGCATTTTGAAGGAAATGCTGCTCAGCATTTTAGGGGAGGAGTAAGACGATGCTTTGCAATGAATGTGGAAAAAACCAGGCGACTGTGCACTCGGTACAATATATCAATGGGGCGAAGAGCGAGGTGCATCTTTGCGCGGAATGCGCGAAACACCACCCGGAGCTGAACATGAATTTGTTTTCAACGGGAGATTTTTTCAAGAGCTTTTTTGACGACTTTATGCAGCTGCCCGTGCATTCCGGGCAGGAGGCCGTTTGCAAAAGCTGCGGCACCAGCTTCCGGGATTTCCAGCAGAGCGGGCTGTTTGGATGCCCGGATTGCTATAATACCTTCCGGGATGCCGTTATTCCCGTTTTGAAGGGGGCGCACGGCAGTGTTCAGCACATTGGGGAAAAGCCGGCGGCCAGCAAAGAAGAGGCGGAAAAGCGGCGGCATTACTACGAATTAAAGGAACAGCTTTCCAGGGCGGTTGCGGAAGAGAATTTTGAAAAGGCCGCGGAGCTTCGGGATGAGATGAAAGCGATGAAAATCCAGGGGGAGGAGAAATAGCGGTATGGCGATGTGGCTGAAAGACGAGGGGCCGGAAAACGATATTGTCGCCTCCACGAGAGTGCGGCTGGCGCGAAACCTGGCAGGGGTCCCCTTCCCGCACAGAATTGCGGGAACAGAGCGGGCGGCGGAGATTCAGGCGCCCGTCAAAGAGATGTTTCTGCGGCCGGGGATGGATTTTTCCCTGACCGAGATGAAGGAGCTTTCTCCGCTGGAGCGGACGCGCATGGTGGAACAGCACCTGATCAGCCGGGATCTGGCAAAGAGTCCGGATGGGGCAGTGCTGCTCTCGCCGGATCAGACGGTGGGCATCATGATGATGGAGGAGGATCACTACCGCCTGCAGTGCATCAAGAGCGGGTTCCAGGTGGATGCGGCGCTCAAGGGCTGCCAGGAGCTGGAGCGCATGCTGGGGGAAAAAGCGCAGTATGCCTTCGATGAAGAGCTGGGCTATCTCACCGCCTGCCCGACCAACCTTGGAACTGGCCTACGCATAGGCGTGATGATGCACTTAAAAGGGCTCGCGGTTACGGGCGCGCTTGCCGGCATCCTCTCCTCGCTGGGGCAGTTTGGCGCAACGGCCAGAGGCATATATGGCGAGGGGACGGAATCCAAGGCGGATATGTACCAGATTTCCAACCAGACGACGCTGGGCATCGCGGAAGAGGATATTGCGAAAAACCTGGTGGCGGTCGTCCGGGAGATCTTGAAAAAAGAGCGGGAGGCCCGGGAGCGGCTGGCCCGGGAGAACGGGCTGTGGCTAAGGGACAGCGTGATGCGCTCCTATGGACTGCTCAAATATGCGGCCAAGATGAACACGCAGGAAGCCATGAGCTGCCTCTCCTTCCTGCTGCTGGGCGTGAGCATGGGGATGATCTCCTGCTGTTCGCCGGCTGTGCTGGGCAATTTGATGATGGATATCATGCCGGGAATGCTGGGAAGCGAGCAGGGAACGACCGCCGAGGAGCGGGATGTGCGCCGGGCTCAGATGATACAAAATACCATTTCATAATGAGGTGATAGTATGGATTACTTTGCGAGATTTACACAGGGCGCCAAGACGGCGCTGGCCTATGCGGCGGAATTCGCCAAAGAGCTGGGCCATAACTATGTTGGGACAGAGCACTTAATCCTGGGCATTTTAGAGGAGAACGGCCCCTCTGCCGCGCTTTTAAAGGAGCAGGGCGTCACGGGTCAGGCGCTCAAAGAGATGATCGTGCAGGCCGTGGGCAAGGGGGATTATGTCTTAAACGATAACTTCGGCTATACGCCCCGGGTCAAGAAAATTCTGGAGGTTTCCAAGACGGTGGCCCGGCAGCTTGGCCTAAGCTATATCGGAACCGAGCACATGCTCTATGCGCTTCTGCGGGAGCGGGAGTGCATTGCAAACCGCCTGCTCTCTGAGCTGGGCGTGGATTACCAGAAAATTCAGCAGGGCATCATCGCCCTGGCAGAGCAGGGCGGCAGTGGGGCTGCTGCGGCAGGCGGCGCGCCCGGCGGAGAGGCGGCGGGCGATACCCCGAGCCTGGATAAATTCGGGCGGGATTTGACGGCCGCGGCAAAAAGCGGAGAGCTGGACCCCGTCATCGGCAGAAAGCAGGAGATCGAGCGGATCATCCAGATTCTCATCCGGCGCACCAAGAATAACCCTGTGCTCATCGGCGAGCCGGGCGTAGGCAAATCGGCCATTGCAGAGGGGCTTGCACAGCGCATTGCAGAGGGCAATATCCCAGAGCTTCTGCGGGAAAAACGCGTGGTTTCGCTGGATTTGGCGGGCATGGTAGCTGGGGCGAAATACCGCGGCGAGTTTGAGGAGCGGTTCAAAAACGCGCTCAAAGAGCTGATGAGCGACGGGAATGTCATCCTGTTCATCGACGAGCTGCATACCATCGTGGGCGCAGGCGCGGCAGAAGGCTCCATCGATGCGGCCAATATGTTAAAGCCCATGCTGGCCCGGGGCGAGCTTCAGCTGATCGGCGCGACGACGCTGGAGGAATACCGCAAATACATCGAAAAAGATGCCGCGCTGGAGCGCCGCTTCCAGCCGGTCAACGTGGGCGAGCCCTCCCGGGAAGAGACGCTGGAGATCTTAAAGGGGCTGCGGGATAAATATGAGGCGCACCACAAGGTCAAGATCACAGATGGTGCACTCCAGGCGGCAGTGGATCTCTCCAGCCGCTATATCATGGATCGGTTCCTGCCGGATAAGGCAATCGACCTGATGGACGAGGCGGCTTCCAAAGTCCGCATTGCGATGTTCGTCGCGCCGCCGGACTTGAGAGAGAAGGAAAAACAGCTAGAGGAGCTGAAGGGCGAAAAAGAGCAGGCCATCGATCATCAGGAGTTTGAGAAGGCGGCAGAGCTGCGGGATCGCGAAAAGGCGCTGGCCGCAGAGATTGAGGATACCAAAAATTCCTGGGAGAAGGAGCGTGGCGTCTCCAAGGCGGAAGTAACCGAAGAGGATATTGCCGGCATCGTCGCAGACTGGACGCATGTGCCCGTAACCAAGCTGACCGAGGATGAATCGCAGAAACTGCTGCATCTGGAGGAGATTCTGCACGAGCGGGTCATCGGCCAGGACGAGGCCGTCCGGGCAGTTTCCAGGGCGATTCGCCGGGCGCGCGCCGGGCTGAAAGACCCGCACCGGCCGGTGGGCTCCTTCATCTTCCTGGGACCGACGGGCGTGGGCAAGACAGAGCTTTCCAAGGCGCTGGCGGCGGCGATGTTTGGCGATGAGAACGCGATTATCCGCATGGATATGTCCGAATACATGGAGCGGCACACCGTCTCCAAGCTCATCGGCTCGCCTCCGGGATACGTCGGCTTCGACGACGGCGGCCAGTTGACTGAGAAAGTCCGCAGAAAGCCGTACAGCGTTGTGCTGTTCGACGAGATCGAAAAGGCGCACCCGGATGTCTTCAACATCCTGCTCCAGATTCTGGAGGACGGGCGGCTGACGGATTCCAGAGGCAGAACGGTGGACTTCAAGAATACCGTCATCATCATGACGAGCAACATTGGCGCCAGCAGGATCGGGGCCAAGAGCAAAATCGGCTTTGGCCAGGCGGAGGAGGATCCCTCGGGCTACGAGCATATGAAGGAGCACATGATGGAAGAGCTCAAGCGCTCCTTCCGGCCGGAGTTTTTAAACCGCATCGACGATATTATCGTGTTCCACAACCTGGATGAAGAGGATACGCTGAAGATCGCCGCGCTCATGCTGAGATCCATTTCCCAGCGGCTGACCGAGCGCAATATCCATCTCTCCTATACGGATGAAGTGGTGGCAAAACTGGCCAAGATGGGTTTTGATGCGGAATACGGCGCCCGGCCGCTGCGCAGGCTCATGCAACAGACGGTGGAAGATAAGCTCTCGGAGGAAATTTTGGAGGGCAGCGTCCGCCTGGGCGACGAGGTCCGCATGGAGCTTTCAGATGATGAGTTTGTTTTCAAAGCGGAAAACAGGCCGGAGCAGGAAGTTTTGAAGTAAAAAGGTGCGAAGGCGCAGGGCCCAGCTCTGCGCCTTTTTGATTGCGAAAAAAGCAGGATATAGGACGGCCTGAGGGGCAATATAATAAAAAAGAGGAACAGGACATTATAAACAGAAGGTCAATTCCGGGCAAAATGTAATTGCTTAACGAGACGCAAACTGGTACAATAAAGACAGCACACTCTTGAGTGATACGGGAGGTCATGATGCAGGAAAAATACGAAGAGATTTTAAATATCATTCGGCAATACGATAGGGTCGGCGTTTGCCTCTCGGGCGGCGCAGACAGCTCGCTTGTGGCAATTGCGGCTGTGGATGCGCTGGGCGCCAGCAACGTCATCGCCATTACTGCGGATACAGAATTTTTCACAGGCGAGGAGATGGAGATTTCCAGCGAGCTCTGCAAGCGTCTGGGCATCCGCCATCTGGCCCCCAAGACAGGGCTGCTCATGGATCAGAAAGTTTTGGAGAATACAGAGGAGCGCTGCTACTACTGCAAGAAGAACGTGCTGTCTGTCGTCAAAAACGCGGCAGAGCAGGCCAATTTGAAAGTTCTGCTGGATGGCAGCCTGATGAAGGAAGAGGGCGTGCAGTATGAAAAACTGTGCAGCAGCCCGGGCGGCAAGGCGCTGGCCGAGCTTGGCATCGTCTGCCCGCTGCGGCTCTGCGGCATTACCAGAAGCCAGGTGCGCGATTTGCTCAAGTTCCGCGGCATGAACGATTTTATCCAGCCGGAAAACGCCTGCCTTGCGACGCGCATTGCCATCGGGGAGCCGATTACGATCAAAAAGCTTCGGTGGATCCGCGCGGCAGAAAACTACTTACGATCGCTTGGCTATGAGATGGTGCGCGTGCGGGTGCAGGAGAAAAATGCCCGCATCGAAGTGGCGCGCGAGCAGGTTCCCATGCTTCTGGAGAACAAAGAGGAAGTGCTGGAGGAGTTGAAGGCGATCGGGTTCCACGATGTGGAGATCGATGAGCAGGGGTATAAAAGAGTGCAAGCGCTCTAATATATTGAAAAACTTCTACCGGAGGCAACATGAGAGAAACTGTAATTGTTTTGGACTTTGGCGGCCAGTATAACCAGCTGATTGCCAGGCGCGTCCGCGAGCAGAACGTCTATTGCGAGCTGCTCCCATATCACGCGAGCTTTGAGCGCATTATGAGCTACAACCCCATCGGCATTATCCTGACGGGCGGGCCCAAAAATGTGTTTGCAGAGGATGCGCCAAAATGCGATAAGCGCGTCTTTGAAGCGGGCATCCCGGTTTTGGGCATTTGCTACGGCGCGCAGCTTTTTGCATATCTATACGGCGGCCAGGTTTCCCGGGCGCCTCAGGGCGAATACGGCAAGACAGAGATTTCCTACCAGGTGGACAACCCTATTTTGGCCGGGCTTCCGCAATCTGCCATCTGCTGGATGAGCCATATGAACTACGTCTCCAAAGCGCCGGATGGGTATGAGATCTACGCCTCCACGGAAAGCTGCCCAGTTGCGGCATTTGGCAACGCGGAAAAGAACATTTACGGCGTGCAATTCCATCCGGAAGTGAACCACACGCAGTTTGGTCAGCAGATTTTGAGAAACTTCCTATACGAAGTTTGCCATGCATCCGGCGATTGGACGATGCACTCCTTCGCAGAGAGGGCGGTTGAGGAAATTCGAGAGAAAGTAGGCGATGGCAAGGTTTTGCTGGCGCTTTCGGGCGGCGTGGATTCCTCGGTTGTGGCGGTTTTGCTGCACCGGGCGATCAGGAAAAACCTCACCTGCATTTTTGTGGATCACGGCCTCCTGCGCAAAAACGAGGGTGACGAGGTGGTCCAGATTTTCGGAAAAGAGTTCGATATCAACCTCAAGCGCGTGGATGCTGAGGAGCGCTTCCTCTCCAAACTGGCCGGGGTGAGCGAGCCGGAGAAAAAGCGCAAGATCATCGGCGAGGAGTTCATCCGCGTTTTTGAGGAGGAAGCAAAGAAAGTCGGCAAGGTCCAGTTTTTGGCGCAGGGCACCATCTACCCGGATGTCGTGGAAAGCGGCTCTGGGGATGCGGCGCTGATCAAGAGCCATCACAACGTCGGCGGGCTTCCGGATTATGTGGATTTTGAAGAGATCATCGAGCCATTGCGGGATCTGTTTAAGGATGAGGTCCGCGCGCTGGGCGAAGAGCTTGGGATTCCCAGCTATATGGTATGGCGGCAGCCCTTCCCGGGGCCGGGCTTGGCCATCCGCGTCATCGGGGAAATCACCAAAGAGAAGCTGGATTTGCTGCGGGATGCGGATTTCATCTTCCGGGATGAGATCGCAAAGGCGGGGCTGGATCGCGAGATTTGGCAGTATTTCGCCGTGCTGACCAGCATGAGAAGCGTGGGCGTGATGGGCGATGAGAGAACTTACGACTACACTTTGGCGCTGCGGGCAGTGAGCAGCGTGGATGCCATGACGGCGGATTGGTCCAAGATCCCCTACGATGTTTTGGAGAGGGCTTCCAGCCGCATCATCAATGAGGTCAAGCATATT
Source organism: uncultured Clostridia bacterium (assembly GCA_947063485.1). Classification (GTDB taxonomy): domain Bacteria; phylum Bacillota; class Clostridia; order Christensenellales; family Christensenellaceae; genus QANA01. The sequence goes on from CAMSSU010000005.1 coordinate 37,594, forward strand.
AACCGCATCGTCTACGATATTACGAGCAAACCGCCGGCGACGATTGAATGGGAATAAATTTTAACGTGGAGGATAATGTGATGGGAAATAATGTGCGCCCCGCAGATATGCGGCGGATCAACACGCAGGAGCTGGCAGAGGCATTTATTGCAGAGCAGATTGAGGAAGTGCGCGCCCAGGTCGGGGATAAGAAAGTGCTGCTGGCGCTTTCGGGCGGCGTGGATTCTTCGGTGGTCGCAGCGCTGCTCATCAAGGCAATCGGGAGGCAGCTGGTATGCGTTCATGTGAACCATGGGCTCATGCGCAAAGGAGAAAGTGAAGAGGTCGTCGAGGTGTTCCAGAACCAGATGGATGCAAATCTGGTTTATGTGGATGCGACGGATCGGTTTTTGGATTTGCTGGTGGATGTGGACGAGCCGGAGCGCAAGCGCAAAATCATCGGCGGCGAGTTCATCAAAGTGTTCGAGGAGGAGGCGCGCAAGCAGGAGGATATCACTTTCCTAGCTCAGGGCACGATTTACCCGGATATTCTGGAGAGCGACGGCGTGAAGGCACACCACAACGTGGGCGGTCTGCCCGAGGATCTGAAGTTTGAGCTGGTGGAGCCTGTGCGCCTGCTGTTTAAGGACGAGGTGCGCGTGGTGGGCAAGGCGCTTGGATTGCCGGAATCCATGGTAGAGCGGCAGCCCTTCCCGGGTCCGGGCCTTGGCGTGCGCTGCCTGGGCGCGATTACCAGAGACCGTCTGGCGGCCCTGCGGGAATCCGACGCGATTCTGCGCGAGGAGTTCGCCGCCGCGGATTTGGCCCAGCATATTTGGCAGTTCTTTACGGTGGTTCCGGATTTCCGCTCCACGGGCGTGCGGGACGGCAAGCGGGCCTTCGATTGGCCGGTGATCATCCGCGCGGTCAATACGGTGGACGCTATGACGGCGACGGTACCCGAAATTCCCTGGGAAGTGTTGAAGAAAATTACCCAGCGGGTTTTGAATGAAGTGCCCGGCGTATGCCGCGTGCTTTACGATCTGACGCCAAAGCCGGTGGGCACGATCGAGTGGGAATAGAAAACTACGATAAAAGAACAGAATATGTGAAAAATCCCGGAAGAAATCACTTCTCCCGGGATTTTTTAGGCAAAAGGGCAATTTGCAAAAGACGGCAAGCGACCGGGAAGGGGTTGAAATTTTTCGGGGATCTGATATTCTAAAAGAAAAGAGCTTGCTATGTGTTTGCCCTTTTGGGCGGCGCTGGCGTAAGGATGAGGAGGAGCAGAGATGTTTCGGGAAATGCGGCGCAAAAAACAGGCGCTCTCGAGGGAAGAATGCGAATTGGTGCTGGAACGCGGGACTTCCGGCGTTTTGGCGGTGCTGGGGGAGGGAGGATACCCCTATGCTGTGCCGCTGAGCTATGTGTATGCAGACGGGAGAATTATCTTCCACTGCGCCAAACAGGGGCATAAGCTGGATGCGATCGCTGAAAATGATAAAGTCTCCTTCTGCGTCGTCGATTTAGACGACATTCAGCCCGAAAGATACACGACTTATTTCCGCAGTGTTATCGCCTTTGGCCGGGCGCGTGTTTTGGAGGAAGAGGGAGAGAAACGCGCGGCGATGGAGGTGCTGGCGGAAAAGTATACGCCGGGCGACCCGGAAGGGCGAAAGCAGGAGATTGAGAAGGAATACCGGGCGCTGTGCGTCGTCGCTGTCGAGATCGATCACCTCGGCGGCAAAGAGGCCATTGAACTGGTGAAGAAGAAAAAAGAGATGTGAAGAGCCAAGTTTGGCCACGAAAAGGCGCGCGGGGGGACTCCCTTGGCGCCTTTTTCATTTGAGCATGTCTCATTGCACTGCCCAGCCGGAAGAGGCAGGGCGCCGATCGCTGAGAAAGGCGCGGCGCTCCTTGCGCGAAGCGGCAAACTGGGCTACAATATGTTTGGAAAACAGGAGAAAAAGGAGCGCATATGAACATTTCGATCGACGCATCGCTTAGGGAGGCCTGCCCGCAGGCGGCTCTGGGAATACTGCGGTATTGTGGGAAAGTGGAGAAAAGCACGGAGGCGTTTATCCGGCACTTCGAGCAGAGTATGGAGGCGCTTTGCGCAAAATACGAGACGGCGGATATCGCGAAAATGCCGCATGTTGCGTCTACGCGAAAGGCATATCAGGCGCTGGGCAAAGACCCGCATTCCTACCGCAACGCGGCCGAAGCCATGCTGCGCCGGATTCTAAAGGGCAAAGGGCTCTATTATATCAACAATGCGGTGGATATCAACAACCTGCTTTCGGTTACTTCTGGCTATTCGCTGGGCTCTTATGATGCGGAAAAACTGCAGGGGGAGATTGTGCTGAGACGCGCGGCGGAGGGCGAGCACTATTTGGGGATCGGGAAGGATTCCTATAACGTAGAATACTTGCCGGCTCTGCACGACGCCGAGGGAGCTTTCGGCAACCCTTCCAGCGACAGCCAGAGAAGCATGCTGCTGCCCGGGCAGAGAGAAGTTTTGCTGGTCTGCTATTCCTTTGACGGCGCGGAGGAGTTGCCGGCCCTGCTGGATGCCGGGGAAAAGCTGCTGGCCGCATATTGCACGGGATATGAATGCCTGGAGCGCAGAATTTTGGAATAGCAAAAAAGAAAGAAGAGAGCAGGCGGAGAAATTTGCCTGCTTTTTTGATGCGGAAAATCCGCGCCTGCCTGCGGCACGGATTTTATCTTGATCTTTTGGCTATGCTCATATAAGATCAAAAAAGAATATTCTTGGGGGAAAAGATGAAATTCATTCGCCAAACCTGTATTATTTTGCTCGTCAGCTTTGCGGCAGAGGCACTGCACAGCCTGCTTCCGCTGCCCATTCCCGCCAGCATCTACGGGCTGGTTCTGATGTTTGCTCTGCTGGCAACCGGCGCCCTTCCTTTGGAGGCCGTCAGGCAGACGGGAGATTTTCTCGTGGAGATCATGCCGCTGATGTTCATTCCGGCGGCTGTGGGGCTGATGCAAGTCTGGAAAGAACTTGGCCAGATTTGGCTGGCTTTTCTGGCCATCACGCTGCTGACGACGCTGGCCGTCGTGGCGGCTTCGGGAAAGACGGCGGAGCTTGCATTGCGGCTGGAAGAGAGGAAGAGAAAATGAGCGCCTTTTTTACGGAATCCCTCTTTTTCGGGGTTGTGATCAGCATTTTGGGCTATGAGCTCGGCGGGTTTCTCAAGAGAAAGTGCAAGCTGGCAATCTTCAATCCGCTGCTTCTGGCGGTCGTCTTTGTGATAGCTGTTTTGGCCGTTTTTCGCGTGGATTACGATGTGTATTATGAGGGGGCAAAGTACCTGAGCTATCTGCTCACGCCTGCCACAGTCTGTCTGGCCATCCCGCTTTATCAGCAGCTTAGTTTGCTGAAAAAGAACTGGAAAGCGATCTTGCTGGCGGCGCTGGCAGGGGCGGCGGCCAGCATGCTGAGCATCTATCTGCTCTCTCTGCTTTTTGGCCTGACGCATGAGCAATACGTTACGCTGCTGCCCAAATCCATCACGACGGCGATTGGCATCGGCATTTCGCAGGAGCTTGGCGGCATTGAGACGCTCACGGTCGCTTCGATTATCATCACTGGAATTTTTGGCAATATGATAGCAGAGGGGGCCTGCCGGCTGCTGCGCATTCGCCATCCTGTCGCGAAGGGCTTATCCATCGGCTGTGCGGCGCACGCGATCGGGACGGCCAAAGCCATGGAGATGGGGGAGGTGGAAGGCGCCATGAGCAGCCTTGCCATTGTGATTTCCGGCATTCTTACTGTGGTTGGAGCCTCCTTCTTTGCCCAGCTGCTATAAAAAACTTAGGGAAGAGCATAAAAAAGAGCGCCATGCGCTCTTTTTTATGCCGGAAGTCTGTCCAGCCGTCTGATTTTGCAGTAAAGACAGCGGCATGGGGCGAAGAGACGGTGAAACGGTACATCTAATATCATTTAAATAGAGATGTGCAATAAAGTTCTGGATATTCCGAACTTTATTTATATTTTCTATAAAAAGGATATGCAATTTCGTTGACAGCGCCCAGCGGAATCTTTAAAATAATAAGTGCAGTTTGAAATAGCAGGCAAAAGGAGAGAGAAGATGAAAGTTGCAGTCGTCATGGGATCCAAAAGCGACATGAGCGTTGTGGGAAAAACGCTGGAGACGCTGGAAAAATTTGGGATTCCCTTTGAAGCGCGGGTGATTTCGGCGCATCGTTCGCCGGAAATTGCGGCGGAATTTGCAAAAACGGCAGAGGAGCGGGGCGTGGAAGTGATCATTGCGGCGGCAGGCAAGGCGGCGCATCTGGCCGGCGTCATGGCCGGGCACGCGGCGATTCCCGTCATCGGCCTTCCCATCAAGTCTTCCATGATGGATGGGCTGGATTCTCTGCTCTCGACGGTGCAGATGCCGGATGGCATTCCGGTGGCGACGGTGGCCGTGAACGGCGCGGCAAATGCGGCGATTTTGGCGGCGCAGATTCTGGCAGTAAAATATGAGGGCATCAGAAAGGCCCTCAAAGATTATAAATTTGAAATGCAGCAGAAGGTCATCCAGGCGGATGAGCAGCTGCAAGCGGAGGCAGCAAAATGAAAAAAACGAATCAGATGTATGAAGGCAAGGCGAAGAAGGTTTTTGAGACGGACAACCCCGATTATGTCATCGTCGATTACAAGGATGATGCCACGGCGTTTAACGGCCTGAAGAAGGGGACCATCGTCGGCAAGGGCGTCGTCAATAACAAAGTCTCCAACCATATGTTCCAGATGCTGGAAAAAGAGGGCATCAAGACGCACTATGTGGAGGAGATTTCGGATCGCGAGACCATCGTCAAAAGAGTGGAGATCGTTCCGCTGGAAGTGATCGTCAGAAATATTGCCGCCGGCAGCCTTTCCAAGCGCCTTGGGCTCCCGGAGGGAACCAAGATGAAGGCAACTGTCCTGGAATTTTCCTATAAAAACGACGAGCTGGGCGACCCGATGATCAACGATTACCACATCGCGGCCATGGGGCTGGCGACGGAGGAGGAGCTGAACACCATCAAGGAATATGCCCTCAAAGTCAACGAGATCATGGGCAAATACCTGAAGGAATTTGGCATTGAGCTCATCGATTTCAAGCTGGAGTTTGGCCGTTTCCATGGAGAGATCGTGCTGGCAGACGAGATTTCTCCCGATACCTGCCGCTTCTGGGACAGCAAGACGGGCGCCAAGCTGGATAAAGACCGCTTCCGCCAGGATCTGGGCGGCGTAGAAGAGGCATACCAGGAGATCCTGCACCGTCTGATGGGTGCGTAATTCATGCAGAATATGAAGAAAAACGAGAGATACGAGAGAATCAAGCCAATGGACGACGCCATGCACGAAGAGTGCGGCGTCTTTGGCATCTATATGGCAGATGGCAAGTTCGACCCGGCCGAGGCATGCTATATCGGCCTGTTTTCCCTGCAGCACCGCGGGCAGGAGAGCGCAGGCATTGCGGTCTCGGATGGCAAGGGGTTCCGCTGCCATAAGGATATGGGGCTTTGCTCGGAAGTGTTCAAAGGCGGGCTGGATGCGCTGGCCGGCGGCAAGCTGGGCATCGGGCATGTGCGCTACTCTACAACCGGCGACAGCCAGGTTCTGAACGCGCAGCCCATCGTCATGAGCTACCGCGGCGGGCAGATGGCCATGGCGCACAACGGCAACCTCATCAATACGCAGATCATCCGCGCAAAGCTGGAGGACGAGGGCGCGATTTTCCAGACGACCATCGATACGGAAGTGATGGCCTATCTGATCGCCCGCAGCAAGACGGATGACATCGTGCAGGCCATCAAAAACATGATGCGCATTGTCAGAGGATCGTATGCGCTGGTGATCGCGACGCAGCACTCCCTCATCGCCGTGCGCGACCCGCAGGGGATTCGCCCGCTGGCAGTGGGCAAGCTGGAGGATAACTTCGTCATCGCATCCGAATCCTGCGCGTTCGACGCCATTGATGCGGAATTTATCCGGGATGTGCGCCCGGGGGAGATCATCGTCATCGATGAGGATGGCTTCCATTCCCATCAGACGAATTTTGCAGGCGATACGGCGCTCTGCATTTTTGAATATGTCTACTTTGCCCGGCCGGATTCGGATATCGACGGCATCAGCGTCTACCGTGCCCGGGAGAACATGGGCCGCCGCCTGGCGCATGCCTGCCCGGTCAAGGCGGATCTCGTGGCGGATGTGCCGGATTCGGCGACGCCTGCCGCGGCCGGCTATGCAGAGGAATCCGGCATTCCCTATAAAAAGGCGCTGGCCAAGAACCGCTATGTCGGCCGGACGTTCATTCAGCCCAGCCAGTCGCTGCGGGAGCGGGGCGTCAAGCTCAAGCTGAACGCCCTCAAAAAAAATGTCTATGGCAAAAAGCTCGTCCTCATCGACGATTCCATCGTCCGCGGGACGACCAGCCGCAAGATCGTCGAGATGCTGCGGCTGGCAGGCGCAAGAGAGGTGCATATGCTCATCAGCTCGCCGCCTGTGGCATTCCCGTGCTTCTTTGGCATCGATACCCCCTCGCATGATCAGCTGATTGGATCCACCAAAACAGTCGAGGATATCCGCAAGCTGATTGGCGCGGATTCCCTCTACTATCTGACCAAAGAGGATTTGCTCAAAACCGTCGAAGGCGCGGGCTGCAACTTCTGCACAGGCTGCTTCGACGGGCACTACCCGATGGATATTATTCGCTGCTGCGAGGAGACGAAAAAGCTGGATCTTGCGAAAATGCTGAGCCAGGATGAGACGAAAGAGGAAGAAAAAGATGAGTGAAAATAAGAAGAAGATCACATATGCGGATGCGGGCGTGGATGTTCATAGAGGATACGAGGCTGTGCGGCTGATGAAAGAATATGCCAATAAAACCTTCGATAGCAATGTCCTGACGGGGCTGGGCAGCTTTGGCAGCATGTATGCGTTGGGAGACGATGTGCTCATCGCCGGGACGGACGGCGTGGGCACCAAGCTCAAGGCCGCCTTTGTGATGGATAAGCACGACACCGTCGGCATCGACTGCGTGGCTATGTGCGTCAACGATATCGTCTGCCATGCGGCAAAACCGCTGTTCTTCCTGGATTATATCGCCACGGGTGAGCTGAAGCCGGAAATTGCGGCGCAGATCGTCAAGGGCATTTCGGAAGGGTGCTTGCAGGCCGGCTGCGCGCTGGTGGGCGGAGAGACGGCGGAAATGCCGGATTTCTACGCCAAAGGCGAATACGATATTGCCGGGTTCACGACTGGCATCGTCAGCAAAGAAAAGCTCATCACGGGAGAGAAGATCGCCCCCGGGCAGGCGCTCATCGGCCTAAACAGCAGCGGCATCCATTCCAACGGCTTCTCGCTGGTGCGCAGGGTGTTCCCCATGGAGCGGACGGCGCTGGATCAGTATGTGGAAGGCCTGGGGCATACGCTGGGCGAAGAACTGCTGATTCCCACCAAGATTTACGTCAAAACTGTGCTGGATGTAACCAGCAAATACGATATTAAGGGCATCGCCCATATCACGGGCGGCGGCTTCTATGAAAAGCTGGCCCGCATCTTCCCGGCAGGCGTCTGCGCCTATGTCGATTCAAAATCCTATGAGCTTCCGGAAATTTTCCGTATGCTGGTAGCAGGAACTGGCCTGGAGCCCAGAGAATCTTATAATACGTTCAATATGGGCATCGGCATGGTGTTCGTCGTGGATGCGGACAAGGCCGATGAGATTACCGCCTATATCAACGCCAACACAGACGATCATGCGCAGATTATCGGCGAGGTCAAGGCAGGCGAGCAGGGCGGGGTGGTTGTCCTGTGAAGCGGCTGGCTGTGATGGTCTCGGGCGGCGGGACGGATCTGCAATCCGTCATCGACGGCGTGCAGAGCGGGAAGATCCCGGGGGAGATCGCTGTGGTCATTTCCAGCAAGCCCGGGGTTTATGCGCTGGAGCGCGCCAAAAAGGCGGGAATCCCTGGCGTCGTCATCTGCAAAAAAGACTATGCAGATGAGCAGGCATTTTTCGATGCGAACCTCGGCGCTCTGCGGGAATACGGCGCAGAGGGCGTGGTTTTGGCGGGGTATCTCAGCATCTTGGGCAAGCAGATGATCGAGGCGTATCCCAACAAAATAATCAATATCCATCCATCGCTCATCCCTTCCTTTTGCGGCAAGGGGTACTATGGGCTGCGGGTGCATCAGGCAGTGCTGGATTACGGGGCAAAAGTCTCCGGGGCGACGGTGCACTTTGTAGACGAGGGCGCAGATACCGGCCCGATCATCTTGCAGCGGGCAGTCTCCGTCTTGCCGGAGGATACGGCAGAGAGCCTGCAGCAGCGTATTTTAGAGGTTGAGCATGAAATCCTGCCCGAGGCTGTGGCGCTGTTCTGCGCGGATCGGCTGTTGGTGCAGGGAAGAAAAGTAACAATCCAATAGGGTTGAATTTGTTTGAATAAGGAGAAACAAGATGGCAAGAGCTTTTTTGAGCGTCTCGGATAAGACCGGGATTGTCGATTTTGCAAAAGGGTTGGTCGAACTGGGCTTTGAAGTGCTTTCGACGGGCGGAACCAAGCGCGCGCTTTCCGAGGCGGGCGTTCCGGTAACGGGGGTTTCCGAGATTACCGGCTTCCCGGAGTGCCTGGACGGCCGGGTAAAAACGCTGCATCCGAAAATTCACGCGGGCATTTTGGCGATGCGTTCCAACCCCGAACACATGGAGCAGCTCAAAAAGCTGGAGATTGAGCCGATCGACGTCGTCGCGGTCAACCTCTATCCCTTTAAGCAGACCATCTCTAAAGAGAACTGCACGCTAGAAGATGCCATTGAGAATATCGATATCGGCGGCCCCTCCATGCTGCGCGCGGCGGCCAAAAACTGGCAGGATGTCGCGGTCATCACGGATGCGGCAGATTACGGCAAGGTTTTGGACGAGCTCAAGGCCGGCGGCGTTTCCAGGGAGACCAAGTTCTATCTCTCGGCCAAAGTTTTCGAGACGACTGCCGCCTATGATGCGCTGATCTCCTCCTATCTGAGAAAGATCACGGGCAACGATCTGCCCGAAAAATTCACGGTTACCTATGAAAAGGCGCAGGAGATGCGCTATGGGGAAAACCCGCATCAGCGCGCTGCTTTCTATAAGACTCCGCTTCCCGTGGAAGGGAGTCTGGCGGTTGCAGAGCAGCTCAACGGCAAGGAGCTTTCCTACAACAACATCAACGATGCGAATGCGGCGCTGGCGCAGCTGCGGGAGTTCGACGGCATCGCGGCCGTCGGCCTCAAGCACGCAAACCCCTGCGGCGTTGCCCAGGCAGATTCGGTTTACGAGGCCTATACCAAGGCTTATCAGGCAGACCCGACTTCGATTTTCGGCGGCATCGTCGCGGTGAATGAGACGGTAGATGCGAAGACGGCGGAGGAGATGGCAAAAATCTTCCTGGAGATCATCATCGCCCCGGATTACACAGAGGAAGCGCTGGAGATTCTCTGCAAGAAGAAGAATCTGCGCGTGCTGAGGCTGCCCTCCATCCGCAGAAACGGCGAGGAGAAGCTGGAAATGAAGAGCGTTCTCGGCGGCCTTTTGGTGCAGGAGACGGATAACGCACTGCTGGACGGCGAGCTCAAAGTTGTTACCAAGCGCGCACCCACGGAAAAAGAGATGGCAGATTTGCTTTTCACCTGGAAGATCGTCAAGCATATCAAATCCAATGGCATTGCCATTGGCAAGGACAACTGCTCGCTGGGCATTGGGCCGGGGCAGGTGAACCGCATTTGGGCGACGGTTTCCGCGCTGGAGCGCAGCGGCGAGGCAGTGAAAGGCGCTGTTCTGGCTTCGGATGCCTTCTTCCCCTTCTCGGACTGCGTGGAAGAGGCGGCAAAGGCCGGGATTACGGCAATCATTCAGCCGGGCGGGTCCATCCGGGATCAGGAATCCATCGATTTGGCGGATGAAAAGGGCATTGCCATGGTCTTTACGGGAATGCGCCATTTCAAACACTAAGCAAAACTGGCAGAGGCGGAGCGCGGCAATATGCCGGGCTCCCTTGCTGCTTTTCAGGCTCTTTTGACGCCTCGGGCCAGGGCCAGTCGGCGTCAAACAGGAGAAGGAGAAATTAGCAGATGAAAATATTGGTAGTCGGCGGCGGCGGAAGAGAGCATACCATTCTGTGGAAGCTCGCCCAAAGTCCCAAAAAGCCGGAGCTATACTGCGCGCCGGGCAACGGCGGCATTTCCCAGATCGCGGCCTGCGTAGACATCGCGGCGACGGATATTGAAAATATGGTGGCCTTTGCCAAGCGGGAGAAGATGGATTTGGTTGTGGTCGCGCCGGATGATCCGCTGGCCATGGGCATGGTGGATGCGCTGGAAGCAGAGGGCATCCGGGCGTTCGGCCCAAGGAAAAACGCGGCCATCATCGAGGCCAGCAAGGCGTTTTCCAAAGAGCTGATGAAGAAATATCACATCCCCACGGCAGAGTATGAGACCTTTTCGGATGCGGAGCAGGCGCTGGAATATGTAAAAACGGCGAAAATCCCTCTGGTTGTCAAGGCGGATGGCCTGGCGCTGGGCAAAGGCGTGCTCATCTGCAAAACCCGGCAGGAGGCCGAGCAGGCAGTGCGGCAGGTGATGCTGGATAAAGCCTTTGGCACGGCGGGCAACACCGTCGTCATCGAGGAGTTTTTGGAGGGGCCGGAAGTTTCCGTGCTGACTTTCACAGATTCGCATATCATTCTGCCCATGGCCAGCGCCCAGGATCACAAAAGAGCCCGGGATAACGACGAAGGGCTGAACACAGGCGGCATGGGAACTTTTTCACCCACGCCCAAATATACCCCAGAGATTCAGCAGCAGGTGGAGCGGGAGATCATCCTGCCGACGGTGGATGCTCTTAACGCGGAAGGCCGGCCGTTCAAGGGCGTGATTTTCTTCGGGCTGATGCTGACAAAAGACGGCCCCAAGCTTTTGGAGTATAACGCCCGCTTTGGCGATCCCGAGGCGCAGAGCGTGCTGTTCCGAATGAAAAACGATCTGCTGGAGATTTTCGAGGCCGTGATAGAAGAGCGGCTTTCCGAGATTACGCTGGAGTTTGAGCCGGGCGCGGCAGTTTGCGTTGTGATGGCCTCTGGCGGGTATCCCGAGCATTATGAGAAGGGCAAGGAGATCAGCGGCCTGGAGGAAGTTTCGGATGGCGTCGTCGTGTTCCATGCCGGGACAAAGCTGGAAAACGGTAAATTCTATACCTCCGGCGGCCGCGTTTTGGGCGTGGTCGCGAAGGGGGCCGATATGCAGGCAGCGCGGAAAATCGCCTATGAAAATGTGGAAAAAATCCACTTTGAAGGCGCGCAGTACCGCAAAGATATTGGCATTAAAAAATAGGGAGAACAAAAGGGGCGCTGGGATGGTGCGGCGCTCCTTTTCCTTTGATGGAGAGGTGAGTGAAGATGAAATTGCCTTCGGAATATGTTTTAGACTATCAGGTTTGCACTTACGACGTGGGCCAGGGCAGCCTGCTCAAGCTTTCCAATCTGCTGCGGCTCCAGCAGGAGGCAGGCGAGCGGCACTTGGCGCAGGGCGATTTAGCCTTTGCACAGCTGGCAAAGATGGGGATGGCTTTTTTGGTCGTCCGGGCAAATTTGAAAATAGAGCGCCTGCCCAAAGCCGGGGAGCGCATTCAAATCCGCACGTGGCACCGGGGCGAACAGCGCGCCGCCTTTTTCCGGTGCTTTCAGATTTTGGGCGAGCAGGGGGAGGAGCTGGTCAACAGCGTAACGGCCTATGCCCTGGTGGATCCTGAGAGTAAAAAACTGCTGCGGCCAAAAGTCTTTTTGCAGCTGGGCATCGAGGCGCAGGAGGAAATGCAAAGCTCCTGCCCGGATCCTGTGCGCCTGCAGCTGCCCGAACAGATGGAATATGTAGGCAGCTGGAACGTGCGCCCTTCGGATACGGATTGGAACTGCCATCTGAATAATGCCGCCTATCTGGATATTCTGTGGGATTTCCTGCCGGAGGGCACCTCGGCAGAGGAGCTTGGCCTCATCTCGGTCTGCTTCCTTTCCCAGGCGCTGGCCGGGGATGAGATTTCGGTATACCGCGAAGAGCGGGAGGCAGAGCTGCTCTTTCGGGGCGTGCACGAGCGGGGCACCTGTTTTGAGGCGAAGATTGCGCTGAAATGATAAAAGGCCCGCGGGATACGCGGGCTTTTTGGCGGGAAGGGCCTACGCTTCCAGCAGCGTAATCCTGCGCCCATCCACAGCCAGCACGTTTTCGCGCTTGAGCCGGCTCATTTCCCGCGTCATCGCGCTGCGGTCGGCGCAGATATAATCGGCCAGGGCGCTCATGGAAAAGGGAAGGCGGAAGCTCGGGCTGCCCTGCTGATGGGCGCAGAGCGAAAAATAGTGCAGCAGTTTTTCCCGGATGGAGCGGCAGCTTAAAACTTCCACCCTTTGGCTTAGCAGCAGCGCCTTTTGGGAGAGCAGCATCAGCATATTCTGCACGAGAATACTGTGATGCGGGCAGGCTTTGGGGCAGCGCTTGATGATATGCTCGTAATCGATATACAGCACCTGGCAGCTTTGGGTGCAGACGACGCAGATATTCTCCTGCTCGGCGCCGGAAAAGGCGAGCATTTCCCCAAAAATACTGCCCTCTTCCAGCTGTTCGAGCACAGTTTTGCCGCCGTCTGCATCCAGGCGCAGGATATCCGCGCGGCCGCTCTGCAAAATGCCGACGCTGCGGCTTCTGTCGTCAAAAGTGCGGATGAGCGCGCCGGAGGAATAGGATTGCTCATATGTCTCAAAACAGTGCAGCATCGCGGCATATTCAGCCTCGGAAATGCCCATAAATAAAGTTGACCTAGGAATCGACATAAAAATACTCCAGTTGTGTTGCAAGTGCAACAGAATTTTCCTTAAAGATATGGTATCTTAAATATAAGGAAAAGTAAAGAGACAGTATCTTGGAATATGATTGGAGGGATTGGATATGATAGATATCACTGTAACTGGCGGAACGCTGGAGCAGCAGGAAATTGACGCATATGTGCGGCATGTGCAGGAGAAAATCCCCGGCCATGCACTCAAGGCGCTGAATATCGCTGTGGATGGCGAGGAAGTGGAACTGCGCTATACTTATGAGCATAAGCCAATTGAGCGCATCCGCAGAATTACCGGATACCTGGTTGGCACGATGGACCGCTGGAACGACGCCAAAACGGCAGAGGAGCGGGATAGAGTTCAGCACAGCCTTTAAAGAAACCATAGAAAAGGAGAAACAAGAATGAAAAAATACGTTTGCACCATTTGCGGCTATGTTTACGACGAGGCAAAGGGAGACCCGGATAACGGAATCGCGCCGGGCACCAAGTGGGAAGATGTTGCAGAAGATTTTGTCTGCCCGCTGTGCGGCGCAGATAAAGACGTTTTCGAGGAAGAATAAAGAATAAAAAAGGAGCAGTTGCTCCTTTTTTTGCGAGAAAGGAACTAGCTATGGCAGCGATAAAAATAACCGAAAATCTCTATTCCGTCGGCATTCTGAACCCGAATATGCGCATCTTCGACGTCGTCATGCGCACGGAGTATGGGACAACCTATAACTCCTATCTTCTCCGGGGAGAGCAGAAAACCGCGCTGATCGAAACTTGCCACAAAACCTATTTCGAGCAGTATCTTGGCAATATCCGCGAGGTTATGGATACGGAGCAGATCGACTATATCATCCTAAACCACTGCGAGCCGGATCACAGCGGCGCTTTGGCCGAGCTTCTCAGCCTCTGCCCCAATGCAGAGATTCTCGTCAGCCGCGCAGGTGCGATCTACCTGAAGAATATCACCAACCGGGAGGATCTCAAAATTCGCTTTGTCAAAGACGGCGAGTGCATTGATTTGGGCGGGCGGCAGCTTCGCTTTATCAGCGCGCCCTTCCTGCATTGGCCAGATTCCATGTTCACCTGGGATGAGCAGGATAAGACGCTGTTCTCCTGCGATATGTTTGGCTCTCACTACTGCGAGCCGCACACGTTTGATTACAACATCGTCTATCCGGGGCAGTATCAGCAGGCGCTGAAGGGGTATTACGACGCTATTTTCGGGCCCTTTAAGCCATATGTGCTGGCGGGAATGGATAAGATTGCAGATCTTCCCATCGAGCGTATCTGCACGAGCCATGGCCCGGTGCTTAGCCGCGGCTGCCTGATGGAGCAGGTTATGGAGCAATACCGCGCCTGGAGCCAGCCGGCCGAAAAAGCGCAGAAGAGCATCCCGGTCTTCTATTGCTCGGCCTATGGCAACACGGGCAAAATCGCCCAGGCCATCGCTTCGGGCATCAAGCAGGCGCTGCCAGAGGCAAACTGCCCGGTTTACGACGTCAACGATCACGATATGGGCTTCCTACAGGGCGAGCTGAACGCTTCGGATGCCTTCGCCGTGGGTTCGCCAACCATCAACCAGGATGCCGTCGCGCCGGTTTGGAACCTGCTGTCGCATGTGGATGCCATCAACAATAAAAAGCGCCCGGCGCTGGTGTTTGGCTCTTATGGATGGAGCGGCGAGGCAGTCCCAAACCTGACGGCTCGGCTGACGGGGCTGAAATCGAGTGTGTTTGGCGAGGGCTTCAAAGTAACCTTTGTCCCCTCCGAGGAAGATTTGAATCAGGCGAGGGAGCTGGGAAAAGCTTTTGCAGAGAGCTTGTAGGCTGAAAAAAGGCAAAAAAAGAGAGGGAATGCGCCCTCTCTTTTTCTATGCCCGCTATTGCTCTGCCGGGAAATGCAGGGATTCCAGGATAAAATCGCCCACAGGCTGCCACTCATCCTGCAAATCGACCGTGCAGTTAAACGTGATGAGCACGAGCTTGCCGTCGTCAGAAAAGGCCAGAAAGTGGTTATAAATATCCGTATCCACGGCGGCGGAGCGGAAGGAGATCTGGCCGATTTGCCGCCCGGATTTCTCGGTTACGCCCGAGCTGAGCACTTCCATATTCTCCAGTTCCTGCTCCATGTATTTGATATACTGCGCAATTTCATCATCCGACATGTTGTTTTCCGTGATATTCAGGGCGACGTTGATGGTCGTCTGCTCATTGGTGAAAACATGCGTCGGCGCATTGCCGGAAGGGTATTTGACGGCGATGAGGGATTCGTCCATAGGCGCAAAGGATTTGGGAAGCTTCAGGAAGAAGCGGCCGTCCGCAAAACTGAACAGCTCCATCTCGACGGTCTCTCCGCTTTTGGTAGCAGCCTGCATATTGGCCAGCTCATCCAGCTCCTGCTGCTGTTTCTGCAAGTCCTGATTTAGCATGTGGTCGATGATAAAATACCCGCCCATCGCAAGGCACACTAGGGCGATGCCAAGGATGAGAAAAAGTTTTTTGCGTTTCATTTTGCTTTCCTTTCCATTTTAAACTGAAAAGAGCCGGGTAGAAGATAGCCCCAGCCCTTTTTATGCGCGATTACGCGTTTCTTCTGATATACTCTTCCGCAATCTGCACGGCGTTGGTCGCGGCGCCTTTGCGGATATTGTCTGCAACAACCCAGAGATTCAGGCCGTTTTCCACGGAATCGTCTCTTCTGACCCGGCCGACGTAGACTTCGTCGTGATCCTCGCAGTCGATGGCCATGGGGTATTTGAGGTTCGCGGGATCGTCTGCCATGATGATGCCCTTGCCTGCGGCCAGAACACTCTTCAGCTCATCCAGATCGTATGCGCTGCCCAGCTCGACGTTGATGCTCTCGCTGTGCCCATAGTAGACGGGAACGCGGACGGTGGTCGCCGTGATGCGCAGGCTGTCGTCGCCCAGGATTTTGCGCGTCTCGTTGACCATCTTCATCTCCTCTTTGGTGTAGCCGTTTTCCAGGAATACGTCGATATGGGGGATGCAGTTGCCAAAAATCGGGTAGGGGAACTTTTTGGGTGCCTCGCCGTTTATCCCGTTTTTCAGATCTTCATAGCCGCCCAGCCCAGCGCCCGAAACTGCCTGATAGGTGGAGTAGACGATGCGCCGGATGCCGTATTTGTCGTAAAGCGGCTTGAGGGCGACGACCGCCTGAATCGTCGAACAGTTGGGGTTGGCGATGATGCCGTGATGCTTGTCGATATCATCCGGGTTGACTTCGGGAACGACCAGCGGGACATCCGGATCCATTCTCCACTGGCTGCTGTTGTCAATGGCAACCGCGCCAAGCTCGGCAAAGAGGGGAGCAAACGTCTTGCTCGTGCCGGCGCCGGCGGAGAACAGCGCAATATCGATATCCTTGCCTTTGATGCTATCCGGCGTCAGCTCGATAATCTCATATTCTTTTCCCATGAACGTAACCTTTTTGCCGGCGCTTTTGGCCGAAGCAAAGAGATAGTAGTTCTCGACGGGCAGGTTGCGCTCTTCCAGCACTTGCAGGAATTTTCTGCCGACCATGCCTGTCGCGCCAACAACAGCGACGTTATACTTTTTCATTTCATTCCTCCATATATGCTAAACATAAATTAAAGACCATTTTTAAGGTATCATAGCATTTTTTGGGGTATGGCGCAAGCAAAAACGGGCAAAATGACTGGGATAACCCCGCAAAAATTGTGTTTTTGAACGCCGCAGGAAAAATGCCGCAGTATATTTGGGCAAAAGCCGGGCAAACCGGGTTTGATGGTTGAAAGAGGCAGGGAGTTTGTAGTATAGTATAGGGTAATGAAATTGATGTGAGGTGCTTTGCCGATGTGCGATGAGAGCTATACTGCGCTGGCCGGTTTTTACGACGGGCTGATGGGTGACATTGATTATGGCGCATGGGCAGAGTATGTGCACAGCCTGCTTCAAAAAGCCGGCCGGCCGGTTAGGCGGATTGGCGAGGTTGCCTGCGGCACGGGAAACCTCACGCTGCGCCTGAAAAAGATGGGCTACGATATTCTGGCCTCAGATGCCAGCGGGCAGATGCTGGAGCGGGCGGCGCAAAAGGCCAGGGAGGCCGGGCAGCAGATTGTGTTTTCCTGCCAGGATATGCGCAGGCTGCAATTTCCAAAGGTGGATGCGGTCGTCTGCGCCTGCGACGGCGTCAACTATCTTGCGCCGGGAGAGCTTGCCTGCTTTTTCGAGGCGGCGGGCAAATGCCTTCGGCCAGGCGGGGCGCTGCTCTTTGATATGAGCAGCCGCTATAAGCTGGAGCAGATTCTGGCAGATCAGCTCTTTTTTGAAGACGGGGAGGATCTGACCTATTTTTGGCGCAACACCCAAAACAGGGATAAGCAGTGCGTGGAGATGGAGCTGACCTTTTTTTGCAAAGATGCACAGGGAAGCTATGCGCGCACAGATGAGGCACAGCGCCAGTATTGGCATGAGGCGGGCGCTGTATTGCGGGATTTGCAAAAAGCGGGCTTTGAAGCCAAGGCCTATGCTTTTGGAACCGAGCAGCCGCCGGATGAGAAATGCCAGCGCATCCAGTTTTGGGCAGTGAAAAAGCAAGAGGTATGATAATTTGAAAAATCAGTTAGTGCATTTGATGTTAAATGATGAAGTCCGCATCATTGCGGCGGATACGACGCAGCTTGTGGAGGAGGCCAAGGCGATACACGGGACGTATCCCGTGGCGACGGCTGTGCTTGGGCGCACGCTGACAGCCGCGGCCATCCTGGGCAGCCAGCTGCGCAGAGAATGGGAAAACCTGACCATTACGCTAAACGGCGGCGGCCCGGCCGGGACGGTTCTGGCCACGGCCAACGGAAACTGCGAAGTCAAGGGATATATCGCTAACCCGCAGGTGAATCTGCCGGCCAGGGAAGACGGCAAGCTGGATGTGGGCGGCGCAGTCGGCAAAGACGGCTTTTTGACCGTGAGCAAAGACCTCGGTCTGAAAGAGCCGTATGTGGGGCAGACGGCGCTGGTTTCCGGCGAAATTGCTGAAGATCTGGCCTACTACTATCTGCAAAGCGAGCAGCAGCCCACCATCGTGTATCTGAGCGTTTGGGTGGATATCGATACCTCTGTGCTGCGGGCCGGAGGGCTGGTCATCAGCCCGATGCCGGGCGCCAGCGAGGAGACGCTCTCGTTTATCGAATCGCGGCTTTTTGAGATTCAAAACTACGCGCTCATGCTCATGCAGTATTCCCCGGAGGAGGCTGTCCGCAAAATTTTCCGGGATGGCAAAATTGAGCTGACCAGAACGCAGGAGCCGAGATACGTCTGCAACTGCACCAGAGAGCGCTTCTCCCAGGGGATTTTATCCCTGGGCAGAGAAGAGATTGAGCAGATGCTAAAAGAGGACGGGCAGGCGGAGGTGGTCTGCCAATTCTGCAACAAACAATACCTATTTCGCGCAGAGGATTTGCAAAAACTGCTGGAAGAGACGAGTGAATGATCAAAAATAAAAAAGCGCAGCCCAAAGTGGTGAGCTTTGAGCGCAGCGCAGAATATTACTATTTGAAATATCAGCGGCAGATGGATAAGGGCGCCTATTTGGATGCGCTGGACTGTCTGCGCACGGCCGTTCGGAAAGATCCGGATAACTGCGCATATCAGCTGGCGCTGGCGGAATTTTACACGGAAATCAACTACTTTGAAGAGAGCAACTACCGGGTGCTGGAGGCCATGCGGCGTATGCCAGGGGAAGAGGGACGCACGCTGTTTTTGCTGGGCTGCAACTTCTTTGGCATGCGGGAAGAGCAGAAGGCTCAGGAGTGCTTTGAAAAGTATCTGGATCGGTATGAGAACGGCGAATATGCCCTGGATGTCCGGGATTTTCTGGAGATGATGGAGTTCGATGCCGAGGAGTATGGCGTCCCGCGGGAGTGCCTGGCCAGAAGCGATGAGGGCCGGGACTGGCTGGATCGGGGAGAATACGACAAAGCCATCGAGATTTTGGGGGAGATCTGCCGGGAACACCCGGATCTGGAATACGCGAAAAACAACCTGGCGCTGGCGCACTACTGCCGGGGAGACGTGGAACGCGCGATCGCGCTTTCCAAAGAAGTGCTGGCCTATCGGCCGGGAGATACCTACGCGACCTGCAACCTGGTGCTGTTTTCCCTCGCCCTGGACGACCCCGAGCAGCTGCTCTACTATTGCGGCAAACTGGATGCCCTGTCGCCGGAAGATCCGGATGAGAAGATCAAAGTTGCGCTGACGTACTGCGAGCTCAATGAGGATGAGAAGGCCTACCGCATACTGTGCCAGGCTCTGGCGGAGATCCCATATGATCCCCAGGCGCTGTTTTTGGCGGGTGCGGCGGCGGCCAATACAGATCGCCTGGCCGAAAGCCTGGACTATTTCCTCAGGATGATCAAGCTGCGGCCGGAGGATACCGTCGCGCTTTTCTATAAAAACTATGTGCAGAATGCCTTGAAAAAGGGAGAGAGTGCGTTTATCGCCTATAACTGCCAGGTTTCCATCGCGGAGATGCACCGGCGCATCAGCTATTTAAACGAGTGTTTTCGCAAAAACCAGCGGCATCTGCAAGATTTATGGCGGGAGGACGACTATTTCTCCTCTCTGCTCATTTGGGGCCTCAGCGTGGGCAACGATGCCATCCGCAAAGCAGTGTTTGAGATCATCTGCAAGTTTGAAGATGAGAAGGCGGAGGAGTTTTTCCGCCGCTTCCTGCTCTCGAGAGACGAGCCGGATGAACTCAAGAACCAGGCGCTGCTCTGCCTGCGGCGAATGCAGGCAGAACAACCCTATATCGCCTATCTTTCGGGGAAGATCGCGGAAGTGCGCGTGGGGGTGGTGGAAGAGATGAGCTCGGATTTTACGGGCAGCCACCAGCGCGTTTTGGAGGAGATCATCACTCTGGCCTCGGATTATGGCTGGAAGCAGTATATGCCCGGCGCGATTGAGCTGATGGGAAAATACCTTGGCGCTTTCCGCAAGGCGCCGGCCATGCGCAGCATCCGGGCATGGGCAGGGGCGTTTCTATGCCTGGCGGCAAGGCAGGAACAGCAGGAGCTGGCGGCGGATATGCTAAGCCGCGCAGGGGTGGAAAAAAACGCGCTGCATCGGTGTATGCGGGCGATCGAAAGGAAACTGGAGGAACGGGAATCATGCAGCTGCAAGTGATCGATTTTCATGCCCGCTTTATGCAGGATTATATGCAGTGGTGCCAGGAAAACGAGGAGCTGGCCAAAGACGAGGAGCATCTGGAAGAGCGGTTTTACGATCTCTACGATACCTGGATGCAGAGCCCCAAAGAGTGGCTGGAGGGAAAAAGCCCCCTGCAGTATTTCCATGAAATCGGAGATGCGAGGCTGTATGTCTCTGCGATGATAGAGTATATCCTGGAAGAGGTGGAGCTGCCCGATCCGCTGCTGCACTGCATTTTGGAGCACAAAGAGGAGATCTACCCGATTTTCCTGGGTATTTTTTATGCGGATAACCTGGAGGAGAAGGACGTTACGCCCGAGCAGCTTCTGGAAATCCAGGGGCACATCGTCTCACTGCTGGAGCAGATGCAGATGCCGCATCCCTATGAGCAGTATCTGAACATTCTGCGGGATTTGCAGGAGGATTCGCTTTTTGCAGAGGAGGCTACAGCGGCGCTGGCAGAGGCAGGGGAGCAGGTGCGCGAACAGGTGTTCGAGGCCTATGCCGTTGCCCAGGGGTATGCGAAAAAATGCCTGCTGGATCTCATCTCCTATTACTCGGGTGATGCCCGGGCGCTGGAGATTTTGCTGGAGGAGTTCGCCGCGCCGGAGGCAGATCTCGCCTTCTTGGCCGAATGCCTGGGGCGGCTGGGAGATGAGGGCGCGCTGGATAGCCTGCGGGCGGCCATCGCAGACGACGGCATCGAATACTATGAGTTTCGGGAGCTGCGCAACGCCATCGAAGCGATAGGCGGCGAGGAGATCCCGGATCGGGATTTCTCCGGCGATGCCCTTTATGATTATCTGGCGGCGGCGCAGGAAGAGAATGGTGCAGTATGAGCAAACAGCTATGTTATGCGGCGTGTTCGTTTGGGCTGGAGGCAGTTGTCGCAAGGCAGCTGGAGCAGCTGGGGCTGGAAGAGGTTCACTCGAGGGATGCCCGGGTATATTTTTGCGCGGATGCGGAGGGAATTGCACGGGCAAACCTTTGGCTTTCCGCGGCAGATCGGGTTTATCTGGTGCTTTCCGAGTTTTCCGCGGCGACGTTCGAGGAGCTCTTTCAGGGTGTTAAGGCGATCGCCTGGGCGGATTATTTGCCCAAAACGGCGCTGTTTCCCGTCTTGGCGGATTCCGTCCGCTCCACGCTCAAAAGCGTGCCGGATATTCAGTCGGTTTCGAAAAAGGCAGTTGTGGAGGCGCTGAAGGGCGCGTATGGCGTTTCCTTCTTTCGGGAAAGCGGCGCGCAGTATCAGATCTATGTGAGCATTTTAGCGGATCAGGTCAGCGTGTGCCTCAATACCAGCGGCCAGGGGCTAAACCGCCGGGGATACCGCGTGAAAAACGGCCCGGCGCCTTTGCGGGAGACGCTGGCGGCAGGCATCATCAGCCTTTCGCGCTGGAGAGACAGGCCGTTTTACGATTTAACTTGCGGCAGCGGGACGATTGCCATCGAGGCCGCATTGCAGGCGCGGAACCGCGCGCCCGGCTTCTTTCGGCAGTTTGACGCCGAAGCCTGGAGTGAGGCCTATCAAAAGGCGTTTCGCCGGCAGCAGGAACAGGCGGGGGCAGCCGTGAAAAAAGAGGTGCAGACGCAGATTTTTGCTTCGGATCTCAACCCGAAGATGGTAGAGATGGCCGAGTTTCATGCGAAGCGTGCAGGAGTTGCAGATTTGATTCGTTTTTCTGTGGCGGATGCCCGGGATTTTGCGCCAAAAACGCCGGAGGGAACTGTTTTTTCCAACCCGCCCTATGCCATTCGCATGGGTGAGAAAAAGCAGGTGCGCGAGCTTTATCGGGATATGGGCACAAGGCTGAGAGGGCTTGCGCATTTCAAGAGCTACTTCATCTGTGCAGACGAGCAGTTTGAATCTGCCTATGGAAAACAGGCGGATAAAAAGCGCAAGCTGTATAACGGCAACATTAAATGCACTTTCTACCAGTATTTTCGCTCGGAATGATTGACAAGCAGATGCCAAGTGTGATACAATCGCAGTTGTTGAAACGCCAGCGTGGCACAGTTGGTAGCGCAGCTGATTCGTAATCAGCAGGTCAAGGGTTCGAGTCCCTTCGCTGGCTCCAAAAAACCGCTTTGTTAAGCGGTTTTTTTGTGTCTAAAATTTTTCTGGGACACTTCCTGCGGAGGAGGCAAGGGAAAGCGAGGTATGAAGCCCGCTTTTTTATTTGTCATTTCCAGACAGCAGGTCTGTCAAAGAAGCCAGCCGGGATGATGCGTCAGGAATGCCTTCCAAGAGCTGAGCCGTGGAAACGCCGAGCGCATTCGCGATCTTGTCCAAAGTGCTAAACTCTAAATTTCCATCAGCATGTTCGGCGGCCCGGAGTGTTTTGGGATCGATGCCGGCATTTATGGCAAAGGCGAACTCAGAGAGCCCGGTCTTCCCGCGGAGCCGGGAGATATTCTGAGCGACAACTTTTCGATAGGTGTTTTCCATAATTTTCTCCTAAAAAATACAGTTATAGAAAATTATGGAATTTATGAATTTGCCTAAACAATGGAATAAGGCAATATTTTTGTATCAAAATATCGGCAGTAACAAGAGCGGAGAGATAGATTGCGCATCGTATACCGAAGTATTGCCCTTTTTGAGTTGCTTTGCATTTTAGAAGCGGGGGAGTAGTGCGGCTTCCATCTTGGGCATTCCCGGTTCCCGCTTGAAAGTTATGCTTGTGCAATGGCGCACTTTGAATGTAAAAAATAGAATGCAATGATATAAAAGTATTGGTAGAAAATTGACGAAAAATAGCGAAAAATGCTATGATAAAAGAAATGGATTAGGGGGAAGGTTGGATGAGGAAATTTTTGAGCCTGTTATTGGCTGTGATGTTGTGCTGCGCCGTATTCGTATCTTGCGGCAAGGCGGAGCAGGAGCCTGAAGTGTCGGTTGAGCCGTCGGTTGAGGTGGAAGCATCGCCCAGCCCAACGCCAGAACCGCGCACAAAGGTGGAAATTCCAGAAGAATTGAAATTCTGCGATGAGCCGCTATACTATGGCATGACCATTGAGGAAATCCGGGAAATCTTCGGGCAGGAAGATGAGACGAGTGAAAGAGAGGTCTATCAAATTGGCAAGCATGT
>CAMSSU010000006.1 GCA_947063485.1 uncultured Clostridia bacterium
TCAGTCCTCTGGACGTCTTTGCTCAATCTATTTCACCTTCTAAAAAATATTATCCTAAATCTATTTCAGCTTATGGAGCGCCTGATTGATCTGCGCAATCTCTCTGACCACTGCCGTCCGCTCTTTGTCTTCGGATTGCGCCATTTGCTGCTGAAGCCTCCGCTTTTTTTCTTCCAACCTCGCAATGCGGATTTTCTTCATCAAAGTCTCTGCATAGTCCTCTGCGCCCACTCCAATGGGCATTTTCACTTCCATGGCTTTTCCCAAAATTGCAGAGTCCTCCGGAAATACGGATATAATTTCGGCATAAGCAGGCAAAATTCCTCTTTTTATTTGCTCTTTCATGTAGGAAAGTATCTTTTGATAAACTTGGTTCTGAAAAATCTCCTGTTCCTGCGGCGCATCTGCAAACTGCTCCGCCAGCCTGGGGGATTCCAAAAGCAAATAGAAGAGCTTAGACTCATCGTCAATTTCTGTTTTTACTAAATTCTGCTCATCTTCCGGCAAATTATGCACAGCTTCTTCTGTTTTGCGCCCCATCTGCATTTGCAGGCTCTGGATGGACAGCCCAGTCTGGCCGGCCAGCAGGCGCAGATACCGCTCTTTTTCCAGCTCATTTTCCAGCTTTCCAATCTGCCCGACTGCCGCCGTGGCATACGCCACAATCTGATCGGCATTCTGCATATCATACTGCCGCTGTAGCCGCTTTAACTGAAATTCCATCGCCGAAAGCGCGGCAGATTTTGCCTTGGCAAAGCCCTCCGGCCCATAGGCCTTGGCATAGTCATCCGGGTCCATGCCGTCCGGCATCTCGATCACAAGCACAGTCAGCCCTTCTGCCTGCAAAATCGGGATTGCGCGATCCGAGGCGTTTTGCCCGGCATCATCCCCGTCGTAGCAGAGATAGACGGTGTTTACAAACTTCTTAATCAGCTTTGCCTGCTCTTTTGTCAGCGCAGTGCCCAGCGAAGCGACGGCATTTTTCACGCCGATGCCCGCCAGCGCCACGACGTCCATATATCCTTCCATCAGGATGATATTGCTCAGGTTCCTCTGTTTTTTGACCTGATTGAGCGCATAGAGATGATAGCGCTTATTGAATAGATACGTCTCGCCCGAGTTGAGGTATTTTGGATTGCTGTCGTCCATCACTCTCCCGCCAAAGGCGATGACATCCCCAAAATGGCTCTGGATTGGGAAAATCGCGCGGTTGCGGAAAAAATCGTAAACGCGCCCGTCCCTTTGCCGGATCACCCCGGCATCCAGCATCTCCTTTTGCGAATAGCCCTTTTTGCTCAAAAACTGGTAGGCATCATCATAGCGATCCAGGGCGAAGCCCAGCCCATAGGAATTGACCTGCCCCAAAATCTTGCGCTTTTTCAGATATTCCAGGCCGGTTTGGCCTTCCGGCGTCTTTAGGTTCTGATGATAGTGCAGAGCCAGCTCCCGCATCATGCCATAGAGGCGCTTTCTGTATTCCTTTCTCTGCTGATAGCCGGTATCCTCCTGCGCTTCGGGCATCTCCATGCCCGCCCGATCCGCCAGCAGTGTAACCGCCTCCATATAAGAGAGCTTTTCATGCTCCATGATGAAGTTGATGACGCCCCCGCCCCGCTTGCAGGAAAAGCAGTAGAACATCTGCTTAGACGGGCTGACGCTGAAAGAAGGGTTCTTTTCCGCATGCCAAGGACAGTTCGCCCATAAATTGGCTCCCTTGCGCTTGAGCGGAACATATTCGTTTATCACATCTACGATATCGCTTTTTTCAAGCAATCTCGCCAGCCATTCTTCGCTGAATCTCGCCATATCTTTTCCTTTGTATTCTATTTTCCCTGCCGCTTAGAGCAGCGTCCAGCTATGCGGAATGAAAATCTGCTGGAAGCGCGTTACCGCATAGCGATCCGTCATGCCCGAGATATAGTCTGCCACGCAGGCCAGCGGCCCTTCCTCTTCCAGAAAACGGCCGTATTGGCTGGGCAGCTCTTCCAGGTGCTCCAGATAGTATTCAAACAGCAGGTTGACGATTTCCTGCACTTTCTTTTCTTCTATTTTCGCGGCGCTGTCCAAATAAACTTTTTTGAACATATAGTCCCGCAGCTGCGCCGTCGCCTCTTCCACTTCTCGGCTCATATGCAGGGCGCCTTCGCCGCTTGCGCCGACGATATCCGTAATCATGCGGTTGATGCGCTCGCTGTGCGTATGCCCAAGCACATTCAGGCAGTCTTTTGGGAAATCATCGATTTTGACGATCCCCGCCCGCAGGGCATCATCCATATCGTGGTTTAAATAGGCAATGCGGTCTGCATAGTTGACGGCCATTCCCTCCAGCGTCGCAGGCTTCATCCCTTTTCTATGGTGATAAATCCCGTCCCGCACTTCAAAAGTCAGGTTAAGCCCCGTCCCGTTCTCCAGTTTTTCCACGATGCGCAGGCTTTGCGCGTTGTGCTCGAATTTCAGCTCCGGATGCCCGTTTTCCCGGTAATAGGCCGTAATCGCGCGCTCGCCGGCGTGCCCAAAAGGCGTATGCCCAAGATCGTGCCCAAGGGCGATGGCCTCCGTCAAATCTTCATTGAGAAGCAGGCATCGCGAGATCGTCCTGGAAATCTGCGCAACTTCCAGCGTATGCGTGAGCCGCGTCCGATAGTGGCTTCCAACGGGGTTGATAAACACCTGCGTTTTATCTTTGAGCCGCCGAAACGCCTTGCTGTGCACAATCCGATCCCGATCGCGCATATATTCCGTGCGCACGGGGCTCTCTTCAATGCGCCATTGCCTCCCCCGGGTGTTCTCGCAGAGCATCGCATATTTGGAGAGCGTCTCCCGCTCTCTTTGATAAAAAACTTCCCGCATATTTTCCATAATTATAGATTTGACGAAACCGGCCAAAATCCTTCTATTTTCCGATTTTTTCAGCGTTTTGCCCGGGAAAGGAAAATATTGGCGCATTGCTGCCCGTCCTGTCATATTTCAGCGTTTTCAAGCAAATACATAGAAAAGAGAAAACAGGCGGCCTGCCGCTTTTCCAAACTCTATGAAAGGCCAAAAACGTGCTGATATTAGAAAATATCTCCTTTCGCCTGCCTGGGCGGGCTCTTCTTCAAGAGATCAATTTGCATCTAAGGCGCGGGAGCCTCACGGCAATCACCGGCCCCAACGGCGGCGGAAAGACGACGCTCGCCAAAATCATCTCCGGCATTGCCCAGCCGGCGCAGGGCCGTCTGTTTTTTGACGGCCAGGATATCACGCGGCTTGGGGTAACCCGGCGCGCAAAGCTGGGCATTTGCCATACGTTTCAGCAACCCGTCCGCTTCCGCGGGATTTCCGTGCGCGATCTTCTGCTGCTTGCGGCCGGAGAAGGCGCCAGCGAAGAAAAACTGATCGAGCCTTTGGAGCAAGTGGGCCTCTGCCCGAAGGATTACCTGAACCGGGAGGTGGATGGGAGCCTATCCGGCGGGGAGCTCAAGCGCATCGAGATTGCCGGCGCTCTGGCCCGCGGCGCTCAGCTCACGATTTTCGACGAGCCCGAGGCCGGCATCGATCTGTGGAGCTTTCAAAACCTCGTCCAAATTTTTCAGGCATTGCGCAGTCAGGGCAAAACCCTGCTCATTCTCTCGCATCAGGAACGGATTTTATCCATCGCAGACGAAATTTTTCTCGCCAAAGACGGCCATCTCCTGCCCTGCGGCCCGGAAGGCGCGCTTTTCCCAAACCATCCCGGGGGCTTTTATGAATAAAATCACCCAGAAACTGCTCTCCCTGCTCTCCTGCCGGCCAGACTCCCAAAAGGCCGCTTTCAGCCTGCGTGAGGACGGCGTCTGCGCCAGCCTTCAGAGCACGGAGCATATTGAGATCTCGCCCAAGCCAGGCAACGCCGGAATCGATATTCTCATAGCGCCCGAAGCAAAGGGAGAGACGCTCTATCTCCCTGCCTGCATTACCCGCAGTGATATCGAGGACACCGTGCGCAACGATTTCTACATCAAAGCTGGCGCCGAGATCACGATCATTGCCGGCTGCGGCATCCATACACAGGGCGCCCAGAGCTCTCAGCACATCGGCAGGCACCGCTTCTTTGTGGAAAAGGGCGCCAAAGTGCATTATATTGAGCGGCATATCGGCATAGGCGGCTGCCCGGGTTCGCGCATTATCAACCCCAGCACCCAAATTGAGCTTGGCAAAAACAGCGAGATGCAGATAGATGCTGTGCAGCTAGAGGGCGTGGATAGAGCCAGCCGCGATACCTCTGCAAGGCTCGCCCAGGGCGCCAAGCTCATCCTCCGGGAGCGGCTTCTGACTCAGAATAATCAACTTGCCCTTTCGGATTTCCAGGTGGAGCTAGACGGCAAAGATGCCAGCGCCGATCTGGTCTCGCGCTGTGTTGCCCAGGGCGCATCCAGGCAGTCCCTCCGCTCGCGGATCTATGGGAACGCCTTGTGCAGCGGGCATTCGGAATGCGACGCCATTCTCATGGAAAACGCGGAAGTGAGCGCTGTTCCCGAACTCATCGCGCGGCATCCTAAGGCGCGGCTCATCCACGAAGCCGCCATCGGCAAAATCGCATCCGAGCAAATTCTCAAGCTGATGACTTTTGGGCTGACCCGCCAGCAAGCCGAAGCCAAAATCATCCAAGGGTTCTTAAAATAATTCCATGCCCAAATGTTCTGCCGGCCAAGCCTGGAATTCATGCTTCAAATAAAAAGAGAGCCATCGGCTCTCTTTTTGCCTTTCTTCCAAAGCGCTTATTCCTGCGGCTTTTCTTCCGCTTTCCCGCCATTGAGCGGCTTGCCCAGCGCCTCGAAGATCTTCTCCTTCACTTCCTGCGCCACTTCCGGATTATCCTCCAGATACTGCCGCGCATTATCCCTGCCCTGGCCAATGCGCGCATCGTTATAGGAGAACCACGCGCCGGCTTTTTGGATGATATTAAACTGCACGCCCAAATTCAGCAGGCTGGCCGTATAGGAAATGCCCTTTCCATAGAGGATCTCGCATTCTGCCGTCTTAAAAGGCGGGGCAACTTTGTTTTTGACGATCTTTATCTTCGTCTTATTGCCCAGAATCTGATCGCCGTTTTTCAGCGCCTCACCTTTCCGCACTTCCATGCGGACGGAGGAATAGAACTTCAGCGCTCGGCCGCCCGGCGTAACTTCCGGGTTGCCAAACATGATGCCGACTTTCTCGCGCAGCTGGTTGATGAAAATGGCGACTGTGTTGGATTTGGAGATGGCGGCCGTCAGCTTGCGCAGCGCCTGGCTCATGAGCCGCGCCTGGGCGGCCATATGCGAATCGCCCATCTCGCCGTCAATTTCTGCTTTGGGCACCAGCGCGGCAACCGAGTCCAGCACGACGACATCGATGGCACCGCTGCGGATGAGCGTCTCCATGATCTCCAGCGCCTGCTCTCCGGCATCCGGCTGGGCGACATACAGATTGTCGATATCCACGCCGAGGTTTTTCGCATAAACAGGGTCCAGCGCGTGCTCGACGTCGATAAACGCCGCCGCGCCGCCCAGCTTCTGCGCTTCGGCCACGACATGCAGGGAGACGGTGGTCTTGCCCGAAGATTCGGGCCCGTAAATTTCGATAATTCTTCCCCGCGGCAGGCCATTGATGCCAAGGGCGATATCCAGCTCCAGGCAGCCCGTCGGGATGGCGGAAATTTCCATATTGGCCGCATGATCGCCCAGCCGCATGATGGCTCCCTTGCCGAATTGTTTCTCAATTTGCGCCAGCGCGCTATCTAAAGCCTTTTCCTTATCCATAACCTTACCCCTTCAGTAGATTTTTGTTCTGAATGATGTATTCTGCGCAAGACCAAATGGAGAGCACAACGCTGATATAGATGAGGATTTCCCCCATCGGAATCTTCCAGAGTGAGAAGATCGGGTTTTCCAGCAGGATGACTGCGACGCCCACCATCTGGAACGTCGTCTTCCATTTCCCCACCGGCCCTGCCGCCAGAACGACGCCTTCGGAAGCGGCGATCAGCCGGAAGCCCGAGATGATGAACTCCCGCCCCAGCAGAATGATGCAGACCCAGGCAGGCAGCTTTCCCCATTCCATGAGCAGAAGCAGCGCCGCCATGGCCAGAATCTTATCCGCGATGGGATCCATGAATTTTCCGATATTGGAGACCAGCTGATATTTGCGCGCGATCATGCCGTCCAGCATATCCGAGAGCGCCGCCACGATGAAAATGGCCGCAGCATAGTAGTTCCAATGGTCTATATGTAGATAATAGCATAAAATGAAGAAAGGAACTAGAACAATTCTGCCGATCGTGATGGCATTGGGTAAGTTTTTGTACTTCATTTTGCAATTCCTCCAATGAGCTCGTATTCGTTGGCATCCTCTATGTCCACAAGGTAGAATTTTCCGCATTCCAAGGGCTGCTCTGCATGCACGACGATGCCGCCGTCAATTTCAGGGGATTCCGCATAAGAGCGGCCCAAGTAGAGATCTTCCTCCGGCAGGTACTGCTCTATTACCACTTCCAGCTTCTGGCCGATGCGCTTTTGGTTTGCCCGCAGGGAAATGCCCTGCTGAAGCAGCATCAGCTGCTCCACTCTCTCCTGCTTGACTGCCTCTTCTATCTGATCCGGCATTTTTGCCGCAGGCGTTCCCTCTTCCCTCGAATAGGCAAAAACCCCCAGCCGATCAAACTGTAAATCCGCCACGCCCTGGCGCAAAACCTCGAACTCCTCCTGAGTTTCTCCCGGGAAGCCGGCGATAAGCGTGGTGCGCAGGATAAAAGCCGGGTCTTTTTCGCGGATCTTCCGGATGGCCTGGTAAGTGGATGCATGGGTGTTCCTGCGGTTCATGCGCTTTAGCATAGAATCCGCCAAGTGCTGGATGGGAATATCCAGATAGCGGACGACGTTCTCATATTTCAGCATGGTATCCAGCAGTTCATCCGTGATGCCGTCCGGATAGCAATAGAGTAGCCGCAGCCATTTCAGGCCGGGCAGCGGGGCCAGCGCATCGATTAGCTCGCAGATCATGCTCTCTCCCGCAAAATCCATGCCGTATTTGCTCGTATCCTGGGCGACCAGAATGATCTCCTGCACGCCCTTTTGCAGCAGCATTTCCGCTTCCTGCCGGATTTCCGCGATGGGCCGGCTCTGCAAATTGCCCCGGATATAGGGAATCGCGCAGTAGGAGCACCGGTTGTTGCAGCCCTCGGCAATTTTAAGATACGCATAGTGCGCAGGCGTCGTCAAAACCCGGCCGAGATAGTCTCCCTCGGCCTTGGCCTCGTCGTATTCCTCGAAATGCTGATGCTCCAGCACTTTTTCTACTGCCTCTGCGATTTTGTCGTAGGCCGTTACGCCGAGAAACGCATCCACTTCGGGCAGCTGAGAAGAGAGCTCCTCCCGGTAGCGCCCGGCCAGGCAGCCGCAGACGATGAGCGCTTTCAGGCCGCCGCTCTTCTTATACTCCGCCATCTCCAGAATCGTATCGATGGATTCCTGCTTCGCGCTCTCGATAAAGCCGCATGTGTTGACGATGATAATATCGGCCTTTGCCGGATCGTCAGTAAACGCATATTGTTCCTTTTTCAGCGCGCCCAGCATCAGTTCACTGTCCACCCGGTTCTTGGAACAGCCCAGCGATACCATGCCAACTTTGATTTCTCTCAAAACGCTTCTCCTTCACCAAACATTCTGTGATACTCTTCCCAGCTGATGAGCACCTGCCTTGGCTTGCTGCCGTCTGCCGCAGAGACAAAACCGTTCAATTCCATTTCGTCCACCAGCCGCGCCGCCCTCGCATAGCCGACTTTCAGCCTCCGCTGCAGCATGGAGATGGAGATCTGCTCACATTCCAGCGCCAGCTGAATGGCCTTTGGAATCAGCTCATCCTCAAAACTGCCGCCTTCTGCGCCCTCTTCCTTGGCTTCGGCCGCGCTCTCCACTCCCTTGATGAACTCCTCATCATAGTTGCTCTCAACGCCCAGGCCTTTGATATAATCCAAAACGCGCTCATTTTCCTGATCCGTCACATAGCATCCCTGCAGCCGAACGGGCTTGCTGGCGCCCACCGGCATATACAGCATATCGCCGTTATAGAGCAGTTTCTCCGCGCCGCCCGCATCCAGAATCGTCCGGGAATCGATGGCGGAAGAGACCGTCAGCGCGATGCGCGAAGGGATATTGGCCTTGATGAGGCCGGTGATAACATCCACTCTCGGCGACTGCGTCGCGATGATCAGGTGGATTCCGCTGGCGCGCCCAAGCTGGGCAATGCGGCAGATGGAATCCTCCACCTCGTGCGCGCTGGCCATCATGAGGTCTGCCAGCTCATCCACGATGATGACGCGCTTTTTCATCAGTTTCAGGCCGTTTTCCTTGCAGTATAGATTATAGCGGTCGATATCCTTGACGCCCGCATGTGCAAACAATTTATAGCGGTTGAGCATTTCCGTAACAGACTGGTTGAGTGCCTGCGCCGCCTTTTTGGGATCTGTGATCACCGGGCCCATCAGATAAGGAATGCCGTTATACATCTCCATTTCCACGACTTTCGGGTCGACCATGACGATTTCCAGCTCGCTGGGCGGCGTGTGGTAGAGATAGCTCATGATGATGCCGTTGACGCACACGCTCTTGCCTGCGCCGGTCGTGCCCGCAATGAGCAGATGCGGCATTTTGGCAAGATCGCCATAGACGTTTTTGCCCGAAATATCCTTGCCCACCGCAAAAGCCAGCTTGCTCTTATGGTTTCTAAATTCATCCGTATCCAGCATTTCCCGAATGGTAACCGTGGATTTCTTATCGTTGGGCACTTCGATGCCGATAGCCGCCTTGCCCGGAATGGGCGCCTCGATGCGGATGCTGGAGGCCGCCATATTCAGCGCAATATCGTTGGAAAGGTTGACGATTTTGCTCACCTTGACGCCTGCCGCCGGCTGAAGCTCATAGCGCGTAACCGTCGGCCCCTTGCTCGTGCCGATCACCCTGGCGTCGATCCGGAAGCTCTTGAGCGTTTTCTCCAGGATTTCCGCCTTGCCCTGGGTCTCATCTCTCCCGCTCTTCTGAGCGGCCACCGGATTGAGAAGCTCGATGGGCGGCATCTGGTAGATGCCCTCCTGCCCCTGCTCTTTTTGCTCCGCCTGACCCGCATCCTCAGAGGGCGCATCCGTTTTTGGCTCTGCTCCAGAGACTGCCGGCGCAATGCTGCGGCTCATACGCTCGGAAGATGCCGGCTGCAAAAGCTCTTCGGCCGAAAGCTCTTGGGAGAAATCCTCTTCTTCCAATGGCTCCTCCCAAGCTTCCGGCTCGGAATCATCGTCTTCCTGCGTTGCGGCAAGCTCCGCAGGTTCAATGCTCTCTTCGGCTTCCTCCAGCATCTGCGGCGGCTCCTGCTCCAAAGCGCTCTTCTCTTCTATCCATTCCTCCTGCACAGGCTCTGCCTTTGCAGCCTGTTCTTTTTCAACAATATCGTCGATATATAATCTCTTTTTCTTCGCGGGCAGTTTCTGGCTCTTATATTCAAAGCTCTGTTTATAGGCGCGCTCAATGCTCCGCTGGTTTTTCTCAAGGCTCCGCCGCTCTTTTTCCAGCTTTCGGATTTCCGGCTCATCCTCCTGCTCCTCTTCCTCCTCTGCATCGCGCCGCGCTTCCCTGCGCTCTGCCATGCGCTCAAACAGCTCTGCAAAGAACTTGCCGAAGGATACGCCGGTCAGCACGATCACGCAGACGACGATCAGCGCGCCAAACAGGATCAGCGCGCCCACTTTATCCAGCAGCAGCGCGACGGGATATGCCAAAAGCCCGCCCAAAACGCCCCCGCCTGTTACTTCCAGCGTGGAATCATAGCATTGCCCAAGGTATGGGAAATACGCAATCTGCCCAGGGCCATAGGGCCGGGCACAGCACAATTCCAAAAAGGAAAGCAGGCTTAGAAATCCTAAAATGCCAACCGCAACCTGATACCCCTTGGGCTTTTTTCCGCGCACAGCAATGGCCAGGATGCCGCCGCTGATCGTCAGGGCCGGAAGCGCAAAGCTCAGCGCGCCAAACATCCCGAACGAGAAATCGCGGAACCAGGAAATAAAGATCGCCTGCGATGCGGAATAGACTGCCACTGCCATAATCAGGCCGAAAGCAATCAGCAAAATGCCGGCAATCTCATTTGCCAGCTGGAATTTTTCCTTTTTCTTTTTCCGTGCAGGAGTCGTTTTCTTTTTTGTTGTCGTTTTTTTCTTTGTTGCCATGCGGCTTTCTCCCATAAAATATCGATTCTATTATACAGGAAAAGGCCGCGTTTTACAATCACCCCGAAAACAGAAAAGTTTTGCCATATTCCCGCGGCGGATCAGCGGCTTTTCTTCGCCTAAAAGCACAGTTTTGCTCAATTCCAGCGCCCCCATACGACGATCTCGGCATCCGTCCCGCCATCGCCATATTCGGATACCAGCAGATATGTTTCATCTGCGGCAATCCCATAGCATCTGTCGCTGCCCTTTTTATGCAGCTGGCTGCCCAGATAAATCTTATTATCGTCCCAAAATTTCACCTTCTGCCCGCTTGGCAAAGAATATTCCAGATTGATAAAAGAGCCTTTGAGGGCATATAGCTCGCTCACTTGCTGCATCTCCTCTATGCCAAGCGAACGAAACGCCGCTATCAGCTTTTCCCTGAACGCATCCAGCTCCGCCTCTCCTTTTTTGCAGCACGCCGCAACGACACATTCCGCGCCAAAGGGCTGGCCGTCTGTCTCCGCGCATCCATTGCAGCTTCCGCACAGTTCGCAGCGCCCGCAATCCACCCCGCAAATTGATTTTTTCATCTTCCCTCCATTATTTCCAAAATAAGCAATCGAATTTGAGATAAAAAAAGAAGCCTTCCGGCTTCTTTTTTCTTTTGCTTATTCTTCCTCTGCTTGCTTGAAGAGATCTGCCAGAGAAGTCGTCGCTTCTTCGACAGGCGGCAGCGTATAAGCTTCTTCCCGCGCTCTTCTTGCCGGCTTCGCGGATTTCTCATCCTCATCGCCCTCACTATCCTGCTTGGGCACTTCGATCAGCGCGCGCATGGAGAGGCTGATGCGGCGTTTTTCCGCGTTGACTTCCAAAACTTTCGCTTTGACCGTCTGGCCCAGCGCCAAAACATCTTCTACTTTCTCGATGCGGCGGTTGGTTACCTGGGAAATATGGATGAGGCCATCCACCGTGGGCTCCAGCTCGACGAATGCGCCGAACGGTGCAATGCGGACGACTTTGCCCTCGATGGTATCGCCGACGTTGTATTTCTCCGGGACGAGATCCCAGGGTTTGGGCTGAAGCTGCTTGTAGCCCAGAGAGATTTTCTTCTTCTCGGGATCGACATTTAAAATCTTGACGTCGATTTCCTGGCCCTCTTTGAGCACATCCTTGGGATGCTTGATGCGCACCCAGCTGATATCCGTCACGTGCAGCAGGCCATCTACGCCGCCCACGTCGACAAATGCGCCAAAGTCCGTGAGGCGCTTGACGACGCCGCGCACGGCAGAGCCCTTCTCGAAGCTCTCGAAGATCGCGCGCTCATGCTCTTCCAGCTGTTTCTGAAGCGCAGCTTTGTTGGAGAGAACGAAGCGTTTCTGGCGTTTATCGATATCGATGATCTTGACGGGCAGCGTCTGCCCGACGAAGATCGTCAGATCCTCAACATATTTGAGGGAAAGCTGCGAAGCGGGGATAAACGCATCATAGCCCTCCAGCTTGGTGAGCACACCGCCCTTGATGACTTTGGAAACCGTAACGTCGTAGAATTTCTCCTCATCCAGATTCTCGATGAGCTCTTTCCACTTCAGCTGGCTCTCGATTTTTCTTCTGGAAAGGCGGACGTTGCCTTCGCCGTCGTTGAGCGTAACGATCTCGGCCTCGATCTCATCGCCGGGTTTGTATGCCTCCGTCAGGGAGACATCGCCCTCCAAAGCGAGATCCTCTTTTTTGATCAGGCCGTCGGATTTATAGCCAATATTGACACAGATTTCGTCGTCCGTGACTTGAACAACCGTTCCCTTGACAAACTGGCCTCTTCTGACTTTGACAAAAGTCTTTTCGAGCTGGGAAGCGAAATCGTTCTCATCCTCTTCTACCTGCGCCTGCTCTGCTACATTCTCCTCTGCGGCAGGCTCTGCCTGCTCTGCTGCCACATCCTGGCTTGCTACCTCCACTTCCTCGGCAGCGACAACTTCTTCAGTTGCCTGAGCTTTTTCTAGTTCACTCATCTGTGTTCTTACCTCCTCAATTATCCAATCCGGTGCAGAAGCACCGGCAACAAGGCTAATTATACCACAATTATCAAAATTTTCAAGAGCGATTTCGCCCGCAGATTCCACATAAAAGGTATTTTTACAATATTTTTGCGCAATTTCAAACAGCTTGCGCGTATTCGAGCTGTGGCGATCCCCGATGACCACAACAGCATCCGATTTTTTTGCCAAACACTCGGTTTCCCTCTGGCGCTCCAGCGTCGTCTCGCAGATGCTGTCGAACAGCACGGCGCCTGGCGTCTTCTCTCGAACTGCGGCGTAAACCTGCTCTAACAGCTCATGCGTGATCGTCGTCTGAGCGACGACCAGGGCGCTCTCAAAAGCGGGAAGCGCTCTGGCCTCCTCCGCGCTGCCTACCACGCGTGCTCTCTCGCCTGCCCAGCCCTTGATGCCGATGACTTCCGGGTGCTCGGCCTTGCCCACAATGATGACCGCGGCATAATTCTGCTGT
Organism: uncultured Clostridia bacterium; assembly: GCA_947063485.1. Taxonomy (GTDB): domain Bacteria; phylum Bacillota; class Clostridia; order Christensenellales; family Christensenellaceae; genus QANA01. The sequence continues at coordinate 12,707 of CAMSSU010000006.1, forward strand.
TCCTGGCGCACTTTTTTATGGATGCGCGCCACAAACGGGCAGGTCAAATCCACCGTCATAAGGCCGCGTGCCTTGAGCTGCTCGTATTGCTCCGGCGGCACACCATGCGAGCGGATGAGCACCTGCGCCCCTTCGGGCACCTCCTGCACGCTCTGCACAGATCGGATGCCTTTTTGCCGCAGGTAATCCACAAACTTTTGATTGTGAATTAAATCCCCCAGGCTGACCAGCTCTCTGCCCTCTGCCGCCAGCTCCAGCGCCTTCTGCACAGCCCGCTTGACGCCAAAGCAGAAGCCTGCATGCTTTGCCAAAATGATCTGCATTATTTTGCCACCTGCAATTTCAGCTCCACAACCTTATCCCGCAGATATTCCGAAACCGCTTTGACCGTCTCCGAGTTATAGAGCTTTGTGTCGCCAAAGTTGGTCTTTTTCAGATCGATGGGCTTGCCTACGACGAGATACGTCCTGTGGAACGGGCGGACCGGCGAAATATAGACGGGCAGGATGGGCGCATCCGAGCGCAGGGCGATCATGGCTGCGCCATGCTGGAACGGCGCGATGACGCCGTTGCCCGTGAGATTCCGCCGTCCTTCCGGGAAAATACCCATGGTTTTGCCCTCATCCAAAACTTGCAGGGCAGTTTTGATGGCGCCCAAATCTCCCTTGCCGCGCTCCACCGGGAACGCCCCCAGCCAGCGCACTAACCAGGAAACAAAGGGGTTTTTAAAGAGCTCTTTTTTGCTCATATAGTAGATCTTCTGCTTCATGATCAGGTGCATGAAGATCGGGTCTTTTCCGCTGACGTGATTGGCGATGAGGATCATTTTCCCCTGGTGCTTCAAATTCTCCTTGCCTATCAGCTTGATGCGGTAGATAAAGAAAAAAATCGGCCGAATTATCCATTTCGCAACTCTATAAATCATCCGGATACGCCTCCTTTACCTTCTGCATGACAAAGCTGACCACCTCATCAATATCCATGTTCGTCGTATCTACCAAAACAGCATCCGCCGCCTGGCGCAAGGGCGCGAATTCCCGCTCGGTATCCGTCTTATCCCGGGCCGCAATCTCCGCCTCCAGCTGCTCCAGCGGCCGCTCGGCGCCGTTTTTCCTGAGCTCCAGATAGCGGCGTTTTGCCCGCTCTTCTACGCTGGCGACCACAAAGAATTTGGCTTTGGCATCCGGCAAAACATACGTCCCGATATCCCGGCCGTCCATGACGATATCGTATTGGCGCGCCACCTCTCGCTGAATCGCGACCAGTTCCAGCCGCACTGCCGGGATGACCGCAATATCCGAAGAGCCCTTCGTTGCCTCGGGTGTGCGGAGAAAATCCGTCAGGTCCTCGCCGTTTGCCAGCACGCGCTGCTCCTGCTGCGTATAGCGGACTGTGATTTTGATGCCCGCCAGCGCCTCTTTGACCTTGGCATGATCGCTAATTTCGATCCCGCGCCGCAGCACGGCGACTGCCATCGCGCGGTACATCGCGCCTGTATCGAGATAATTGATGCCAAGCCTGCGCGCCACCTCTCTCGCAACCGTGCTCTTTCCCGCGCCGGCCGGGCCGTCAATCGCAATCTGAATCATCTGCTCCTCCTACCCTTCCTCTATTTTTTCCGAGACAGCATACTGTCTGCCAAAGCGCAAAGCATCTCTGCCTTCGAGCCGAAAACTTCCAGAGCCTTTTTCGCCTCTTCATTCTTCTCTTTTGCAATGCGCATAGACTGCTCTACGCCAAACAGGGAGGCATAGGTCGTCTTGCCCTCCAGGGCATCCTTGCCCCGGCTTTTACCCAGCTCTTCCCCGGCGGTAACATCCAAAACGTCGTCTACAATCTGGAAAACCAGGCCGACGTTTTCGCCGTAGCGGCGCAGCGCCTCCCGCTGCTGCTGAGCCGGGTGGCAAAGCTCCAACCCGGAGAGCAGCGCGCCTGTGATCATATCGCCCGTTTTATGCGCATGGATATAGGAGAGCTGCTCGAAGCTGATCTCCTTGCCCTCCAGAGATACATCCTGAACCTGCCCGGCGATCATACCCTCCACGCCTGCCGCCCGCGCCATGATAGCAATCGCCTCCAGATGCGCCGCCGCATTCTCCGGGTGCCTGAGCGCATTGTTCAGCATGACCTCATAGGCATAGTTGAGCAGCCCGTCGCCAGCCAAAATTGCCTGCGCTTCGCCAAATACTACGTGGTTCGTTGCCCGGCCGCGGCGCAGGGTATCGTTGTCCAGCGCCGGAAGATCGTCGTGAATCAGGGAATAGGTGTGAATCATCTCGATGGCGCAGGCCAAATCCAGCGCTTCGGCTCTGTCTCCGCCCAAAAGCTCGTTTGCCATCAGGTTCATGGCCGGGCGAATGCGCTTGCCGCCGGCTTCCAGGCTATAAGCCATGGAGTCGCGCAAAAGCTGGGGCGCGCCGTTTTGCATCAGCTGAGAAAGCCGCTCCTCTACCAATGCTTTCAGTTCCGCCAATTTTTCCTTCATTTGCATGCCTCCGCCTGCCGCTGTGCCGCCAAAAGCGTATTATCCAGCAGCATGGTAATCGTCATCGGGCCAACGCCGCCGGGAACCGGCGTGATAAACGCCGCCTTTTGCTCTGCCTCATCGAATTTCACATCGCCCTTGAGCTTGCCCTCGACCCGGGAAGTGCCGACGTCGATGACAACGGCGCCCTCTTTGATGTATTCGCCCGTGAGAAATTCCGGCCGGCCAAGGGCCGCCACCAGAATATCCGCGCCTGCGCAAATCTCCTTCAAATTTTGGGTCTTGGAATGGCAAATGGTAACCGTCGCATTTTCATTCAGCAGCAGCATGGCCACCGGCTTGCCCACCAGATTGCTCCGGCCGACCACCACCGCGTTTTTCCCCGCCATCTGAACGCCTGTACTGCGGATCAGCTCAATGACGCCCCGGGGCGTGCAGGAAACCAGCCCGGGCAGGCCGGATGCCAGCGCGCCCGAGTTGGCCACGGTCAGCCCGTCCACATCTTTTCTTGGATCGATGCGCTCGAGCACGGCCTTCTGGCTGAGATGCGCCGGCAGCGGAAACTGCACCAGCAGCCCGTGGATATCCTCCCGGGCGTTGTATTCATCCACCAGGGCCAGCAGTTCTTCCTGCGTCGTCTCCTGGGGCAGACGCCGCACCTCGGATTTCATGCCAAGGGCGACGCACGCTTTCTCCTTATTGTTGACATATACATGCGAGGCGGGATCGTCTCCCACCAAAATCACAGCCAGACCCGGAGCATAGCCATGCTCCCCCTCAAATGCCGCAACCTTCTCTTTGAGCTGCCCGCGGATCTGTTCCGCCAATGCTTTTCCGCTTACGATAACTGCCATCTCATTTTCCTTCCGCCAAATAAATATTTCTCGCCTGCATAGCCAGCCCGCAGGCGTTGTCCGCCGCATATTTGATGCCTGCAAATTGCAGGCCCGGTAGCCGCCGGCTCAAAAAGCCGCGCAGATATGTGCTGCTCATGACGCCGCCAAACAGCAGCACCGGCTCAATGCCTGTCTCTTCCCTGGCATTGGCGATGAGCTTTTCCAGTGTTTTTCCGATGCACTTCATCGCCGAAGCCGCGGCGTCTTCCCGGGCCATGCCCTGCTCTAAAAAGCGCTTTGCCGCCGTTTCCGCGCCTGAAAAGCTGATATTGCAGCCCCTGACATAGGAGCGAATGGCCTGGGCCTCTCCCTGCTCTGCCAGCCTCGTCAGCTCCGGGCCTGCCGGGAAACGCAGGCCAAGGGCTTGTCCCACCCGGTCGACCAGCTGGCCTGCGGCAATATCCTGTGTGCCGCCCAAGGGCGAAATCTCCCGGATGATGCCATCTTCTACGGCAACGCGCAGCAGATCTGTCGTCCCGCCGGAGACATGCAGCGCCAGAAACGGGCTCTGCATTTGGCGCTCCAGCAACGCCGCGCCGATATGCCCATGCTGATGCGTCAGCGGATAAAAGGCCGCTCCCGCCGATTTCGCCGCGGCCTTGCCAAAGCTCTCGGAAACAGCAAAGACGGGCATATAAGAGCCTTCCACCGGCCGGGGACGCGTGCTGGCCGCAACAGCCCGAAAGCCGGAAAAACCTTCTGGAAAAATCTCCGAAAGGTTTTTGATATGCGCAAACACCATCTCCGATTGCCTTAAGCCCTTTTGCCCGTCTTTTACCAAAAGCGGTCTGCGCGCGTCGCAGAGCACGGCTCCATTTTCATCCACAATACTGACCGAGGATGTATAGCAGCTACAGTCTATTCCACAGAAATACATGGCTGCACTTCCCTCACAGGCTCATTTTTCGCAACCATCGCGCCAAGCACGCCGTTGATAAACCGCGGGGATTTCTCCATTCCATATTTTTTGGCCAGCTCGACCGCCTCGTTGATGCAGACTTTATACGACTCCCTGCGCAGGTAATACATCTCGATCACCGCCAGGCGCAGAATGGAAATATCCACCCGGGAGAGCCGCTCGATCTTCCACGAGACGCAAAACTTCGAAATAGAGGCATCGATCTCCTCCCGGCTCTGCTCAAACGCCGCAAGCACATCGTCAATATACCCGCGGTTCTTCTCTTCCAGGCGATCGCTATGCAGCACATCGCTCATTTCCTTTATCGTATCTTCTGCCGGCTCCAGATTGATTTCTCTCTCATACAGCAAGCACATCGCAACTTCCCTTGCACGCCTTCTGCTCATGTCTTCCTCCCGGTTTACGAATTTTTGTGTTCAAAGAGAGCCTTAAACCAGGAGCAGACGACCTGGCGCACCGCCGGAAACGCCCCAATGCATCCCCCGGCAACCGAAAGCACGACCAGCAGCAAGGTCTCAAAAAAACCGATGGCCAGAAACAAGATGCCCAAAATAAGGCCGCCTGCCGCGCCGGCTACCGTGCTCCAATGCTTCTTTAGAAACTCTGAAAAACTGTTCATTGCGCCTTCCGCCTAGCTATTCTGATTCTGCTTCAGCGGCTGCATTGAGATTTCCACATGCGAAACCTCGATTCCGGAGTATTTTTCCATATACTCCTTAATTTCCGCCGTAATTTTCCGGACAGTTTCCGGAATTTCCAGATCCGGCCGCGCAGAAAGCTCCAGCTTTAGCTGCACGCATTTCTCTTCCGCCGCGCGCAAATGGATTCTATTGGTGAGAATGCCGGGAACGTCTTTCAAATAGCGGGCCGCCAGCTCCCTCAGCGCATCCAGCGTGATGCTGACGCTGCTGTCTACCCCCGCCTCCAGCACAACTGCCCGAGGCTCCGGAGTTTTGGCGCGGATGCCAAAGAACATCAGGCAGAGCGCTGTAATGAAGAGCACCAGTGCTGCCGCCGCCCAGATGTATTTATAGCCGGTATTCAAAAAACCTTCCCAAAGCGCAACCAAATCCGCCTGGGCAAAAGCGCCGAAAGACGCCAAAATGATGGCCACGCAAAGAGCCATCACAACGAGCAGAAAAATTGTAAAAACGATCCGGGTTCCTACGCCCATTTTCACAGCGCTACCTCCACAAAGCAGCAATTGCGATGCCTAAAAAAGCATCGCAAAGCTGGATTATCTTATGAATATGCAAAAATTAGTCGTTCTCTTCTTCCTCCAGAGCAGGCTTCTCCTCTTCCTTGAAGCGCACGCCCTGCACCAGGATATTGATTGCGCCAACCGGCAGGCCCGTCATGGTCTCAAGGGCAGTTGCGACGCTGTTCTGGATATTCGCGCAGACTTCCGGAACCTTCACTCCGTAATCCACAATGATCTGGATTTCCGCGCTCACGATGCCCTGCTCATCCTTGCTGACCTTAATGCCCTTTGTGAAGTTCTTCCGGCCCAGCATCTCGACAATGCCGTCTTTGATGCCGCCGCTCATCCCGGCAACGCCCGAAATATCGCTGGCTGCCACTCCGACAATAATCTCTAAAACATCGTTTGCAAACGTAATCGTGCCGCTTTTTTCTTGGGTAATCAAATCTTTCTCACTCACAGAAGTTTCCCTCCCAAACTATTTTTGCATCATTATAGCACATCCTTGGCTGCAATACAACTTTTGCAGTGCAATCTTTCAGGCTTTTGGCATGATTTTGATATTTTCAGAGGCTTTATTCGTCTGCGTTCTGATGATCTCAGCGATCTGCGTAACCTCTGCTTCGGAAAGCACTTCTTTGTCGACGACAACGCTGACCGAATCACCCGAGATAGCCACCACTGCGCTGACGCCCATCTTGGTCTCGATGATGCCCTCGCTTAAAAGCTCGGACTCCATGTTCGCCACCATGGCCAGCTTCTGCTCCTGCGCCTTGGATTTGGTCGCCTCATCTGCTTCTGCGCTGCTCACGACCGATTCGATATAGCTCAGCTCGCTGGCGCGGCTGCTCTCGCGGTCGTTCTTGAAGCTGGCAAACACATCTACCGTCTCCCCGTCCTGAATCTCTGCGCTGACCTTTTTAGAGCCATCGTCTCCCGCTTTTTTCGCAGTGATGGCATAGTTTGCATAGCCCGCCGCGATCACCGCCAAAAACAGCCCGCATAACAACAGCGCCTTTTTGTTCTTCCCGTTCATGTTTGTTCCTCCCTTTGCTAATTCGCCATTTTTAATATTTCCACTTTATCCGCATCGACGCCGAGCAGCGTCGTTACGGCATGAAGCAAATCCATACGGACCCCGATATCCCCAGCCCCCTGGGCCACGACGATCACGCCGCGCACCTCTGGCTGATCTTCCCGGATAATCACCGCCTCGCCTCCCTGGGCAGTCGCGATTCCCTTTTTCTCCACGCGGTTTTCGGTAAACCGATCGTCCTCCGAGCTGGAAGAGCTTTGAATATCCTCGCTCGTCGCCGGGACCAGCTCTGCCGAGGAGGCATAGTTGATGACAACATCAACCTGCCCTGCGCCATCCACTTTGGAGAGCGCCGCCCTGAGGCGTTTTTCCAGATCGTCTGCCGTCTGTTCCGCGCCGACGGCTGTTTTGTTTTGTCCCTCTATTTTATTCCCGGAAGGAGACAGCGTAGAAAAATATATGAGCAGAATCACCGCGATTATGATCAGAATGGCGAGATACTGCGTCTTTTTCTTCGCGCTCAGCTTCTTTATTTTTTCCAGATACTCTTTTGGCTTCATGCTTCTCTCCCCCGCCATCTCTAGTTATTCTTATTTTCCATTTCCCTGTGATATACATCCAAAATGATCTCTTCATAGCTGGCCGCATCCGGCGCATAGCTGCCGGCCGGCTGGGCGGCCGAAAACTCAAGATCCGGCATTTGTTCCGGCTTCCAGACCCCCAAAATGATGAATACCAATAAGATGCCCAAAATGAACTTGCAGAACCGCTTCATGCCGCCTTCCGGCAAAAGCCCGATGGCCAGTTCTCCCAGAAACAGCGCCGCAACGCCCATATAAACTCCGCGCAGTAACTGTTCCATCGCCCTACCTCACCATCATGCTCATATCCGCCGCGCCCATCAGAACGGCCAGAAAAATGAAGGCCATAGCTGTGCAGGCCAGCAGCGTTACCGTCAGAAGCTGGACAGTTTTTCCCATTGCAGAGAGCAGGTTGACGCTTCTCTTCTCGGCAAAAGGTTCGGCTGCCGCCGCCGAGAATTTGAGCAGAAACTGGTTGGCGGCCAGCGTTGCAACCGGCGCGCCAATCAGGCAGACCAGCGAAACCAGCCCCACGATCCCAACCGCATTTTTGACGATCAGACTGCACGCCATGATGGTATCCAGCGTCTCGGAGAACATGCCGCCGATGACGGGCACCATCTTATCCACGGTATATTTGGCCGTCTTAAAGGAAATGCCGTCGATAGAAGCGCCGGCGATGCCCTTGAGCGCCGTTACCCCGAGAAAGACGATAAACAGGATGCCCAGCAGCCATTTGACTACGCTCTCCACCAGCTCTGCCAGCTTTCCCAGGCGGATGGCCGTGGAAAAATTTGAGGCGATGCTGAGCACCGCATAGACTAGAATGAGCGGGAAAACCACCGTTGTGATCACCGTGAAGATACTGCCCGTCAGGCCGGCCAGCACCGGGCTTAAAACGCCGGATGTCTTGCTGCCGCCCATGCCTGTGAGCAAAAGCATGAGCACCGGCGCCACTCCCTCGACGGCATTGCAGAGAAGCTGAACGGCATTGCTGCAAATGCGCACGCAGTCGGACAATACGGCGACAGCCACGCCTGCAACTGTGATATACCCCGCATAGAACGCGGCCCTAGAAACCTCGCTGCCAAAGGAGGAGTTCATATTGCGCAGAAGCGACATCAGCAGCAGCATTGCCAGAATCTCCGCCGCGAACCGCCAGTTGCCCGCCAGCTCTGTAAACAGCGCCCCAAAGATGGTGTTCAGCGCCTGCTCCGCGCTGAGATCGGTTAGTCCGTTTTGCGTCAGGCTGGCAATGGTCTGCCTTAATGTCTGTCCATCAAAAGCCTCTGGCTGATAGAACTCTTCCAGCGCCTGCAAATCCAGCTCGGAGATGATCTCATCCGTGCCCTCCTGCAAAACCTGCTCCGCATCCCTAGTCTCTTGCGCATCCTGCTCTTCCTGCGCTTTCACGCTCTTTGGAAAAGCCAGCAGCAAGACTGCGAAAACAAGCAAAATCCATCTTTTGTGCATGTCCGTTTCCTCATAATAGCTCCAGCACCATCTGGGCAAACTGCCCGATGAGCGGCAATGTTACGGCAAAGATGATCACCTTGCCGGCCAGCTCTACTTTGACGGCCAGCGCATTTTCCCCAGCGTCTTTGAGCACCTGAACGCCAAATTCGCAAAGATAGGCGATGCCGATCACTTTCAGCAGCACGAGCGTCCCCTGATAGAGCGCGCCATACTGCTCTGCGAAGCTTCGAATAAAATCCACCGCCTGGGCGAGATACCCCAGAACCAGGCAGAACACGATGACGCCCGCCGCAATCGAAACCTGCATCCCAAGCTCTGGATTCGTCTTTTTGACAGCGACAGCCAAAATGCCGCCCACAATGCCAATTCCAATGACTTTCGCGATCTCCATGTCAGTATAATCCGAAAATATTCTTCACGCTGGAAAACAACCCGCTGACCATATCCACAACCATCAGCAGGACGATCACCAGCCCCGCGATGGAAACCATCATCGCAATATCCTCCCGGCCGGACCGGACGAGGAGCTGATAGAGCACCGCGATGAGAATCCCGATAGCGGCTATTTTAAAAACCAAGTCGATGCTGACCCCCATAGTTTCCTCCTAAACGAATAAAATCGATATGACCAGCCCGGCCACAATGCACATGGTCCGCGTCAGGCGGCCCTTCTGTTCCTGCTGGGAGCGAAGCTGCTCCGCCAGCAAATCCGTCTGCCGCAGAAATACTTTGCCGGCATCCTCTATCTGCTCGGGCGCGACTGCCCCGGAAAGCCGCCCAAACAGATCTGCCAGCGCTTCCTTTTCCGCCTCTTTGCATCCGGCCAGGCTTTCCTTCTGCTCCAGCATTGCCTTTCTGCAAAGCTCTTTTCCCGCTACCCCCGGATCTTTGCGCAGGAGATTGGCACAGCTCAGGAAAAACTGTGGGTATGCGATTTTGCCGGCCGCCAGCAGCGCATCATAGAGCGGCATTCCCTGAAAGCCCAGCGCGCTGATTAACACTTTAACGGCACTTTGCATCGCGTCGATGCTCCTTCTTCTCTCTTCCCATTCGCCGACGATGACGCTCCCAATCCCCGCGCTGGAAAAGATGATGACGGCGATAAACAGCAATTTTATCATAGTCTGCTCCTATAAAAGGAACGGGCCGGGCGAGATTCTTCTGCCTTCCTGATCGCAGACCGCCTCCACCGTCCCCCGGCCCAGCCGGCCGGATAAGAACACCACCCGTTCCACCAGCCGCGCCTCCAAAAACTGCCGGAAGAATTTGCGCGCCTTGAGCTCGGCCATATCCCGGCAGTGCGCCGTGGCAAGGATTTTGACGCCGCTGTTGGCCGCCTCGCACAGTGCATCCAGCTCTCCTTTGCCGCCAATCTCATCCGTCGCGAGTATTTCCGGGGAAAGCGCCCGAAGCGCCATCATCAGCCCCACCGTTTTGGGGCAGGAGGCCAGCACATCACTGCGGACTCCAAGATCGAAGTTTCCGCCGCCGGACAGCTCTTCCCTCTCGTCGATGATCACGCACTTTTGCGGATCATAGCCCTCGCCGTCCGATGCCTGGCGCACCAGTTCCCGCAGCAGCGTGGTCTTTCCCTGGCCGGGCGGCGAGGCGATCAGAGTGCTGCGCAGCTGCCCCCTCCCAGCCAAATAGGGCCGAAGCCCTTTTCCGATTCCCTTCATTTCCCGCGGCAGGCGCAGGCAGACCGAAGTGAAGCCGCGGATCAGCCGAATCTCCTCTCCGCTGGCCACTACCTTACCCGCCACGCCCACGCGGATGCCGCCTTCCAGCGTAAAAAAGCCCTGGCGCAGTTCCTCCATATAGGCGTGAATCGAATGCCCGCAAAGCGCGGCCACAATCTCGCCGATCTGCTCTTTGCTGGTGCAGACGGGGATCAGCTCCTCCATCCCTCCCGCATACAGCATCATCGGGCGGCCGCTGCGCAGGCGCAGCTCCTCCGCGCCCCCGTAAAGCGAGCTTTTTTCCAGCTCAGTTCGCAGCTCCCTCGGCAAATATTCCTTTACTCTCTCCAGCATTCCTCTGCCCCTTTTCTTTTGTTTGTTATCTATATGCCGGGTATATTTATAGTATTCACCTGTTTTTCACATCCGCAGAAGAAAGCAAATTTGCAGAAAATCCGCAAGCAAAAAGCACCTTCAGATGCTCTGAAGGTGCTTTGGCGCTTCTCTTATTTGGCTGTTTTAGTGCCAGGTGGTCTGGCTGAGCAGTTCGTGCTTTAGCTCGAAGAGCTCCTGGGAGAGATCGACTTTATAGATATGCGGGCGGTATGGTCTTTTATATTCATCCCAGAAGGTTTCGAGATCCTGCTTGGCATATTCCCTGCTGGCCATCATGCCGGGCGACTGGTAGACCTGCCTCCCATCCTGGAACACAGGCACCAGCAGTTCTTTGATATAGTAATTGGTAATCGTCATGCGCTTCCACGTCTCGACGGGATCGAAGATGGTCAGCGGATGCTGGGTATCGATGCTCTCATGCTCCAGCATGATGAGATCCGCGATGGATTTATGCGTGCTGCCGTCGTAGATGCGGACGACCTTTTTGAGGCCGGGGTTGGTAATCTTCCAGAAATTCTCGCTGATCTTGATGCGCGGCTGCATCTTGCCATGCCGCTCGACGGCCGCCAGCTTATAGACCCCGCCAAGAGCCGGGCAGTTTTCGCTGGTGATCAGCTTGGTTCCCACGCCCCAGGTATCGATGCAGGCGCCCTGGTTGCGCAGATCCCGGATGATGGCCTCATCCAGATCACTGCTGGCGCAGATTTTCGCATCTGGGAAACCCGCCTCGTCCAGCATCTTTCTGGCCATGCGCGAGAGATAGGCCAGATCGCCGCTGTCCAGCCGGATGCCCATGGGCTCATAACCTTTTTCCCTCAGTTCCCGGAACACGGTAATCGCATTGGGAACGCCGCTGCCCAGCGTATCGTAGGTATCCACCAGCAGCAGGCAGCTATCGGGGAACACCTCCGCATAGGCGCGGAATGCCTGAAGCTCGCTATCAAAGCTCATGATCCAGCTATGGGCATGCGTACCCGCCGGAACGCCGCCAAACATCTGCGTCGTCAGCACGTTGGACGTGGTATTGCAGCCGCCGATGATGGCCGCGCGGGCGCCGTAAATGCCGGCATCCGGCCCCTGGGCGCGCCGCAGACCAAATTCCAGAACAGCTCCGCCCTCCGCCGCATGGCAGACTCTGCTGGCCTTTGTGGCGATCAGCGTCTGATGGTTGATGATATTGAGCATGGCCGTCTCGATGAGCTGAGCCTGCGCGATGGGCGCGCGCACCCGGATGAGCGGCTCATAGGGGAACACCACCGTCCCCTCGGGCATCGCGTAGATCTCGCCGGTAAAGCGGAAATCGCGCAGATAAGCAAAGAAATCCTCGTCGAATAGATTGAGCGTGCGCAGATAGTCGATATCCTCCGCAGAGAAATGCAGATTGTCAATATACTCCATCACCTGCTCCAGCCCCGCGAACACAGCATACTTGGATTCTCCCGCCCCTTTGCGGAAAAACACGTCGTAAACCGCCATATTCTCGTGCGTCTTTTCCCGGAAATAGCCATACATCATGGTGAGCTGGTAGAGATCCGTCATCATGGTCAAATTTCTCATGTCAGTCTTGCGCTCCTTTCTGTTCCTCATCCTGCGCCGCTTCTTCTGCCTCTTGGGGCGTTTCCTGCTCCTGCGGCAACTCCTCCTCTTGCCCGGGCTTTTTGTATCCCAGGCTGTAAATGCCATAATATGCCTGATTCTGCGCCGGCCTGCGGTGCATATACCACAGATATGCCGCGCCAAACACGACCAAAACCGCGCTTAACAGCTGCGAGACGCGTATCACGCCCGGAATCATCCAAAGGCTGTCTGTCCGCAGGCCCTCGATAAAGAACCTGCCCACTCCATACAGCGCCAGATACGCCACAAACACATTGCCCTTGTGCTTTGCACGCTTAAAATACCAGAGCAGCACGGCCAGCACCAGCAGATTCCACATACTCTCATAGAAGAAAGTCGCCTGATGCCATTCCCCCAGGCGATCGATATATACGCCATATGGGAAGAACTGCAAATCCGGGTTGGTGATCAGGTTGCCAAAGGCCTCCTGGTTGGCGAAATTGCCCCAGCGCCCGATGGCCTGCCCCAGGATGAGGCCAAGGCTGCCAAGATCCAGCACATCCCCCAGCGGCACTTTTTTCCATTTGCAGAAAACAACCGCCGCGATGACGCCGCCGATGACCGCGCCGTAGATCGCAAGGCCGCCATGCCAGATGGCGAAAATTTCTGCCGGGTTGTTTTTATAAGTCTCCCATTCAAACGCCACATAATAGAGCCGTGCTCCGATAATACAGATGGGCAGAGCCAGCAAAAGCAGATCCAGCACCATATCGAAATTATAGCCGCGCCTGCGGCCCATCAGATACGCGACCAAAAGCCCCGCTACAAGCCCCAGGCAGATGATCGCCGCATACCAGCGGATGCTCAGCCCGGAGATGCCGAATAAGTTTTGAACCAAATAGGGATCTTTCATCCTCTTCTCCAGCCTTCCTTATGAAATACCTTCATTATAGTTTCTGGCTCTGCGGACGTCAAGCAAGGGGCATAGAAAAAGAGGCCGCGGTTTGGGCCTCTTTTCTTGCTGCGTTCGCGCTCTTAGGTATGGGCAGAGCCGCCCTGGCCGGCGGTATCGTTGCCTGCCGTGTCGTTGCCGCCAGCGGAGGAATTGCCTCCTGCCGGGGGCTGGCTGCCCTGCTGAGCATCAGATGCATCCGGTGTGTTATTCGGCAATGCAGAGGGCTGATCGGCCCCATCCGAAGGGACGAGCTCGGGCATGACAGTCGGCATGCCGATCTGATCATCCATGTCGTTGTCATTGTTGTTGCCGTTTCCGCCCTGGCTGGGTGCCTTGGAGACAGAAGGCTCAATCGAGCCGTCGTTGCTGTCGCTGATATTCTTGCACCCTGCAAACAAAACTGCGAGCATGAGAACAGCCATTATGATCGATACAAATTTTTTCATCTTGCTTCTCCTTTTCAGAGTCGTTTATCCATACTTTTCCCAAAGGCATGAAATTTTATACTCCGCTTAGAGCCGCAGGATGCGCGCTGATTTTGTTTTTTCAGGCTCCGGCGCTTTTGGGGCAAAAAGAGCCGCTTTTGGGGCGGCTCCTTTTTTGTGCATTTTTATGCCGTTTCGATGCTGGCCGCTTCTCCCAGGCCCAGCTCCCGAACGGCCCACTCTCTCATTTTGAATTTCTGAATTTTTCCCGCGGCGTTCATGGGGAAACCATCCACAAAGCGCACATAGCGCGGCGCCTTGAAGCGGGAAAGGCCGTTTTTCACGAACTCGATCATCTCTTCCTCGCTGGGCTGGGGCACGCCTGGCTTTAAGATGACGCATGCCATCACTTCTTCGCCGTATTTTTCATCCGGCACGCCGATGACCTGCACATCCTGCACGCACTCATGCGTATATAAGAACTCCTCCAGCTCCCTGGGGTAGATATTCTCTCCGCCGCGGATGATCATATCCTTCAGGCGGCCGGTTACTTTATAGTAGCCGCTGGCATCTCTTGTGCCGATATCGCCGGTATGCAGCCAGCCATCCGGCTCGATGGCTTGGGCCGTGGCCTCGGGCATGTTGTAATATCCCTTCATGGTGTTATACCCGCGGGACATGATCTCCCCAGGCACGCCGTCCGGGCATTCCTCGCCCGTCTCGGGATCCACGATTTTTACCTCCACATGCGGCATAGCCTTGCCGATGGTGTTGACACGGATATCCACAGAATCGTCCGTCGTCGTCATCGTGATGGCGGGCGAAGCTTCGGTCAGGCCATAGGTGATGGTGATCTCGCGCATACCCATCTCGTCGATGGCCCGGCGCATCAGCTCGATGGGGCAGGGAGAGCCGGCCATGATGCCCGTGCGCAGGCTGGAAAGATCGTAGCTCTCAAAGCCATCCACATTGAGCATGGAGATGAACATGGTGGGCACGCCGTGCACCGCCGTGCACTTCTCGGCCTGAATGACCTGCAATGCGTGGACGGGGTTGAAGTGATCGTTGAGCACGATGGTCGTCCCGTGAGTAATGCAGCTCATGACGCCCAGAACCGCGCCAAAGCAATGGAACAGCGGCACATGGATGAGCAGGCGATCCCGATCCGTGAACTTCATGCAGTCGCCGATGCCCTTGCCGTTATTGAGCAGGTTGAAATGCGTCAGCATGACGCCCTTGGGGAAGCCCGTGGTGCCCGAAGTATACTGCATATTGGCGACATCGTGGATATCCACCTGCGCCTTGGCCTGCGCCAGCTGCTCATCACTGACCTGCTCTGCAAAAGCATCCAGCTGCTTCCAGTTCAGCATGCCGTCCGGCGTCTGCTCATCCAGGTAGATGACGCGTTTGAGCCTGGGCAGCGCCTCGCTGCAAAGCTCGCCCGGCTTGCTGCCCGCAATTTCAGGGCAGATTTCCATGATATGCTGGATATAATTAGAGTCCTTCAGCCCCTGCATGGTGATGAGCGTGGAGGAATCCGACTGCCGCAGCAGATATTCCAGCTCAAAGCGCTTATACGCCGTATTGACCGTAACCAGAACCGCGCCGATTTTGGAAGCCGCCACCTGCGTGATGACCCACTGGGGATAGTTGGTCGACCAAATGGCGATATGATCGCCTCTTTTGATGCCGATGGCCAAAAACGCCTTGGCAATTTTATCGCACTCCTCGTCAAACTGCCGGTAGCTATAGCGCACGCCGATGAGCGGCGCAACCAGGCCGTCGTTATCCGGGTGCATCTTTGCCTGGTATTCTACCATCTGCCCAATCGTCATCGTAATCATATCTTTCATATCTGTCTTTGCCATGTTTGTTCCTCCAAAGTCCGGTTAGAAATAAAAAAGCTCTCGCCTCACACAGAGACGAAAGCTATCCTTTCGCGGTACCACTCTGCTTGCAGAAATCAAAATCTGCCAGCTCTACCAGCACTATCATGCTGTCCTCATTTTTTCGGCTGAGTTCCCGTCCAAATCTACCAGTTTCAATTTGGCTGCTCCGGGGCGAGTTCATCTGCCTTTGCCTTATGCTGCCTTGCACCACCCGGCAACTCTCTAGAAAGGCGCTAGCGGGATTACTACTCCCCTTCCACACATTCTCTTATTCTATTTGTTACTATCTTATCCACCCAGTGCAGTTTTGTCAATGCCTATTTCAAATTTTTTTATTTTTCCCAGCCAGCTCCAGCGCGAAATCCCCCAGGTTTTTGGCGCTGTCGTGCTTGACGAGCCGCTCTCTGGCCGCGGCCATCTCTGCCAGCCTGGTTTTATCGCGCAGCAAGCCGCGCACCACCTCTGCGCCGGTGAAAAAATCGTTTGTAACGCAGGCAAGGCTGTGGTTGGCAAAATAGATCTGGTTCCAGCTCTCGACGCCGGGCAGCGGATCCATGAGCACCAGCGGCTTATCCTTTGTCAGCGTCTCTGTGGTCGTCAGCCCGCCCGGCTTGGTATAGACGACGTCTGCCGCATCCATATATTCATCCAGGTTAGTCGTGAACCCGAGGATCTTTATCAGGGGCTTATCCGCCGCGAATTCCTCCAGCTTGCTCTTCAGCCGCTTATTGCTGCCGCATACGACGACGATCTGCGTCTCTCCGGAAATCTGCGCCAGATCCTGCACGCTCTGCTCCAGATGGCCCATGCCCATGCCGCCGGATAACACCAGCACGGTATCCCGCTGCTCCAGCCCAAGCTTTTCCCTAGCCGCCGCCTTATCCTGCCGCTTCTCAAACCTAGGGTCCACGGGAATGCCAAAAGGCAGCAGCATTTTTTCGGGGATTCCCCTGGCGCTCATGATGGGAACCAGGAAATCCGCCGCCACGACAATATAGTCCAGGTCGACTTTATCCCACATGCTCAGCGGAGAATAATCCGTATTGATGCCAATGCAGGGGATATTGCGGGAGAGCAGCCCTGCCTCCCGGATTTTGGAAACCAGGATGCAGGCGAGCACATGCGGGCAGATGATGAAATCCGGGTTATACTCCTCGATATACCGGCAGAGCTTGCGCTTCTGCCAATCCGCAAATTTAAAGGGAAGCGATTTTTCCACGCTCTCATTTTCATCGTATCCGCGCATGATCAGCTCCAGGGCTTCCGGGTGATAGCGGGCGATAAACGTATATCCTTTATCCACCCCTTTGCCCACCGTGCGGTTGAGATAGGTATAGGTATCTAGAATGCGGCACTGGACGCCCTTCGTCTCCAGATAGGCTTTGACCGCTTTGGCAGTGGCGTTGTGCCCCTGCCCGGTTGTGATCGATAAAAACAAGGCGCGCTGCCCCTGATTCATGTTCTCCCCTCCATGCGTTTGCAGGATCTCCTCTGGCTGCTCCCTCCCCTTTTGGGCGGGCAAGCGCCAAAGGCGTGCGATCCAAGATAGAATCATTTTCCATTCTCACTTTCTTATTATCTTACCATCATAGGCCTATCTCTTCAAGAAACAGATGTAACAGATTTGTTTTTCTTCGAATATATGATATTATAGATTTTAGGCAAAATTCGCGGCTTTATGCGCAGTTAGGTGGCTAATATGAGCAAGAAAATCGTTTTGACGGGCGGAGGCACGGCCGGGCATGTCAACCCGAACCTGGCGCTTGTCCCTCTTTTAAAAGAGCACGGCTTTGAAATCTCCTACATAGGCTCGCAAAAGGGCATTGAAAAAGAGATCATTGAGAGATCCGATCTCCCCTTTTACGGCATTTCTTCCGGCAAACTGCGCCGGTATTTCAGCTGGGAAAACTTTTCGGACATCTTCAGAATCCTGAAGGGATATTCCCAGTCTAAAAAAATCCTCAAAAAACTGCGTCCGGATATTCTGTTTTCCAAAGGCGGCTATGTGAGCGTCCCGGTGGTCTTTGCGGCAAACCGCATGAAGATCCCGGTGGTCATCCACGAGAGCGACTACACCCCCGGCCTGGCCAACCGGCTCTGCATTCCAAAGGCAAGGCGGGTATGCGTCTCGTTTGAGGCGGCATGCAAGCATATCCCTGAAGAAAAATGCGTCAAAACGGGCTCTCCCGTGCGCGCGGAGCTCTTTGACGGCAGCCGGGAAGCCGGGCTTGCCCGCCTGGGCTTTTCGGGCAAAAAGCCTGTGCTGCTCATCATGGGCGGCAGCCTTGGGGCGCTGGCCGTCAATGAGGCTGTGGACGAGATCCTGGATGCACTGCTGGAAACATTCGATATTGTGCATATCCGCGGCGCAGAAAAGCTCAACCCGGCGCTCGGCGGCAAAGCGGGATATGCGCAGTTTGAATACGTTACAGACGAACTGCCGGATCTTTTCGCGGCGGCGGATCTCATGCTCTCCCGCTCGGGCGCCAATGCCATTTTTGAAATTCTGGCACTCTGCATTCCGGCGCTGCTCATTCCCCTGCCGCTGGAAGCCAGCCGCGGAGACCAAATTCTAAACGCCAACTACTTTGCCGGAAAAGGATTTTCCCTGGTGCTCCAGCAAAACGATATTACGCCGCAGGTTCTGCTGAGCAAAATTGAGGAGCTGGCAGAGCAGAGCGAAACACTAAAGAAAAATATGAGAGAAAGCGGAATCCAGAATGGCGCGCAAAACGTCGCCCAGGTGATTTTCGCCGTATCGAAAGGAAAATAATGCAGGATATTATTGAAGTCATTCAAAAGACAGCCGAAGATTCTCCCCGGGCCCGCAAGGAGGCGCTTCTTGCCCTGGCGGATAACGCCGGAGTTGGCAGGATGTTTCATCATCTGCTGGCCGGGCAGGAAACCCGGGCAATTTTGCGCGCACTATGCGATCTCAGCACAGACCGTGCGTGCAGAGAGCGCATCGCGCACTATGCCAAAATCCATCAGGAGCCTTTTACTGCGCTGCTTTTCTGCGCGGACCCCAAACTGCGCAAAAATATGGCGCTGCTGCTCGGCCGGCTGGATGCCGCGCTGTACGCGCCGGCTTTGCTGCGCGCCTTAGAGGAGGAAGAGACGGATTTCGTCAAGCCCTCCATTTTGCTGGCTTTGGGCAATGCCAAGGGCTCGCCCGAAGTGCTTTTAGCACTGCAAAATTTCGAAATTCCCAGCGGAGAGGATAAGAACCTGCGGGAACAGCGCATTGCAAAGCAAAAGGCGCTGGCCAGCCTATCCCCCAAAAAGCAAGTGGCGCGGCCCATCGTCATGGAAAAGCCCGTGCGGGCAATCGTGAGCTGCCCCAACGCCAGAGTAACACTCTCGGAGCTTTCCGCTCTGGGCTATTCCTGCTCTGCCTTTGACGAGCTGGACGGGCACCTGATGCTGGAAAACATCACAAAATTCCCCAGCCTCTATGCCGCCCGGACGTTCTATGAAGCCGGCATCTATTTTGCCTCCTTCTCTTCCCTGCAAGCCGCCGTCAACGCGGCAAAGACCAGGGTTTTCCTGGCGCTCATCAAAAATATCTACGGGACGCTGAACCTCGGCTACCGCGTCGATGCTTTGGGCGAGGATTTTTCGGAAAAGGAGCGCAAGGCCGCGGCGGCGCAGATCATGGATGCGCTCTCAGCGACTCCCCTTTGCAACAGCCCTTCCGCCTATGATTTTGAGATTCGGCTGCTGAAAGGCAAGCGCAGCATCATCGTCGCGCTCTATCCCGGCTCGCGTCTGGACGGGCGCTTCTACTACCGTGCAAACGCCATCAGCGCTTCCATTCACCCGGCAGTCGCCGCTTCCTGCGTCCGCTTTATTTCGGGCTATACCCGCCCCAGCGCGGATGTGTTGGACTGTTTCTGCGGCTCTGGCACCATGCTGTTCGAGCGGGCTATGCTGCCCTATGCCTCGCTGACGGGCACGGATATTTCCGCCCAGGCATTGCGGGCCGCCCGGGGCAACGAGCGCATCGCCAAAACCGGCGCGCACTTTCTCATCAAAAACGCGGCCAAGCCATTTGAGCAGAAATATGACGAGATCATCACCAACATGCCCTTTGGACTGCGCGTTTCCAGCCACAAGGAAAACCTCGCGCTTTACCGGGCGTTTCTGGAAAACCTTCCGGGCATGTTAAAGCCAGACGGCCACGCTTTTCTCTTTACACATGAAAAGAAGCTCCTGCGTGAGCTTCTTTCGGAAAAATTTGATTTGGTTGCGCACGCCAATTTCTCCGCCGGCGGCCTGTATCCGACGCTTTTTGTGCTAAAGCCTAAGCGTTGAGATACCGCTTATAGATGCTTTTCTGCTCATCCTGCATTTGGAAGAGTTCCTGCACCAGCTGGCGCGCACTTTCAGAGGCATTGGGATATGCTTTTTCACAGCCTTGCAGCTGATCTTCTCCCATATCGAAGCCTTTGAGCACGATGCGCGCCATCTCGGCAGGGGAATTGTTGAAAAACGCTTTGACGGAGACCGTCCACCAGTCTCTTAGGCGCATGGCCTTGGAAATGCGCCTGGGCTTGCCGCCCAGCGTTAAAATCGCCCGGGCAGCCTTGCGGTCGATCTCCTCATATTTCCCAATCGTGCGGCGAATTTCGCCCGAGAGTTGCAAGCTTGCGCTCTTTCTGGCAATGCATTCCAGAGAATTGACTGCGATGCGCGTGCCCGTCAAAATTTTATCATATAGTTTTAGCGTATCTTCTCTATCGATTCCTTCCATACGAAACCTCCTTTTTTGAGGCTAGTATGGCTCATTTCTTATCTTTTAGCCGCTCTTGCCGGCTTTTTTTGTTTGACGAAAATTTTGGAAAAAATCATCGCTGTCAGCATCCCAATGACGACGCCCATGGCGAGATCGGCCAAAAGCTGGGAAAAGCTGCCCCACTGCCCCTCGATCAGAGAAAACGCTCCAAAGCCAAAGAGCACATAAAGCGCCCCGGCAAGAGCGCCCGTCAGGATCTTATTCTGTTCGGCGCCGCTGGTTGCGATAAAGGCAGTAATAAAAATAGCCACAACCTTCACCGCCTGGTTGACTGCGGCGATTGCCCCGTCCGAAAGCCCAAACTGCTTGACGATAATCGCCAAAACAAGAACGGAGAGCACCGTTACGATCAGGCCGAAAATGGCCCCTTTGACTGCTTTTCCCACGGCAAGTTTCCCGCCGCCGTTTGCGCCCCTCTTTTGGGCAGCTGCTTTTGAACTAGGCATATATACTAACTCCTTTTTTGCTGTGATTGGTAGACTATATGCAAAAAGAAGTGTATGTATGCAAAAAGGCACCCATCGCTGGATGCCTTTTTCTTATTTTTTCTCTGACAGTTCTTCGTTCTCAACATCTGCCGCTTCCACCGTAGAAACCGCGCCTTTGGCAAAGACGATTTTGGCTTTTTCCGGGCCGGTTTCGATGGTGATGAGATCCTCTTTCACCGCGACAACCTTGCCGTAGATTCCGCCGATGGTCTTGATATTATCGCCGACTTTGATGCCTGCCAGCATCTCCTGAATTTTCTTATCCCGCTTTTTCTGGGGGATGACCATAACGAGAATCATCGCCACGGCGAGGAGGATCATTGGCACAAAAGAGCCAATCGATTGCATGAATTGTTCCGACATACAGATTACATCCTTTCAAAATATGGAAGAAAATCACTTTTCAACCTTTTCATCATAATATACCTGGGCCCGCGCGTCAATACCCAAGCTGCGCCATCATCTGCTCTTTATATTCCGGGAAATAGCCGCCCAGAATGGAATTGCGGATGTTTTCCATCAGCTTGAGCGAAAAATGGATATTGTGAATGGAGAGCAGCGCGCCGCCCAGAATCTCCCCTGCCTTGATCAGATGCCGCAGATAGGCCCGGCTGAAGTTGCGGCAGGTATAGCAATCACAGTCGCCATCCAGCGGCGCAAAATCCCTGGCATAGGCCGCATTTCGCACGACAACCCTGCCTTTGCTGGTCAGCGCTGTTCCCATGCGGGCCGTTCTGGTTTGCAGCACGCAGTCGAACATATCCACCCCGCGCTGGACTCCCTCAAAGAAGCAATCCGGCGTGCCCACGCCCATCAGATAGCGCGGCTTATGCTTATCAAGATGCGGCGTAACGACTTCCAGCATCTCATACATCATCTCTTTTGGCTCGCCTACTGACAGCCCGCCAATGGCGTTGCCCGGGAAATCCATGGCATTGATGGCTTTTGCGCTCTCCTCGCGCAAATCCGCATACATGCTTCCCTGCACGATCCCGAAAAGCGCCTGATGCGCATTTGTCTTTGCGGCTTTGCACCGCTCCGCCCAGCGGTGCGTCCGCTCCATGGAGTGCTTGGCATATTCATACTCTGCGGGATACGGGCAGCACTCATCCAGGGCCATGATGATATCTGCCCCGAGATCCTGCTCGATTTGCATGACCTTTTCGGGCGTCAGCATATGCCGGCTGCCATCCAGGTGGCTGCGGAACTCTGCGCCCTCTTCCGTCAGCTTGCGCATCTCCCCCAGGCTGAACACCTGAAAGCCGCCGCTGTCCGTCAGAATGGGCTTGTCCCAGTGCATGAACTGGTGCAGGCCGCCCGCCTCTTTGACGAGCTGCTCTCCCGGCCGCAAATATAGGTGATAGGTATTTGCCAAAATGATCTGCGCGCCTGCCTCCCTCACTTGCTCGGGCGTCAGGGCTTTGACCGTCGCCTGCGTGCCCACAGGCATATAAATGGGCGTTTTGATATCGCCGTGCGGCGTATGCAAAACACCTGCTCTTGCCCCGGTTTTCGGGCACTCTTTGATGAGTTCAAATTCAAACATCGCTCTCTCCGTTCTCTCTGCTATCTGGCTCGCCTTATTATAGCAGATTTTTCTTCTCCTGAACAGCAGAATTTGCCTGCCCCGGTTTGGGCCAAAAGAAAGAGCGCCGGCGGCTATTTTGCCCTTCCGGCGCTCTTCTCTCTGCTGCCGCTCATTTCGCGGCGGCTTCCTCCTCTTTTTTGCGCGGCGCAATGCCCGCTTTTTTTGCCGGAACATTGGCATGGCCCTGCCTTGAGACATTGAGCGCGACGCCCACCATGCTCATAAACATCAAAATACCCGAGCCGCCATAACTGATAAAAGGCAAAACGACGCCCGTCGCCGGCAAAAGCGAAGTGTTAACGCCGATATTTAGGACAACCTGAATCGCGATCATCGCGACGGCTCCCGTCGCCAGAAGCATGCCCGTCAGATCCCTCGCGCGCATAGCCGCGACGATGCCCCGCCAGATGAGGATGGCAAACAGCGCCAGGATGACCAGGCATCCCACGAACCCGAGCTCCTCCGCGATGATGGCAAAGATAAAGTCAGATTCCCGATAGGGCAAATACAGCATTTTCTGCATACTGTTGCCCAGGCCGCGGCCAAAGAAGCCGCCGGCGCCAAAGGAATAGAGCGACTGCTTGACCTGCCAGCTGGACATTGGGTCCATAAATTCATCAATTCGCTTTGCACGATAGTTTGCCTGCGTAACCAAAAGCACAGCCGCAATACCCAGAACACCGATGACAGCCCCAAGATGCGTGAGCTTTGCCCCGCCCACATACAGCATACACATGACCAGCGCCACGATGCACATGATAGCCGAGAAGTTCGGCTGTTTATAGATAATCGCGCAGACGACCAGCAGGATCGCCAGAAACGGCAGCAGGCCGTAGGTAAAATACTGCATCTTCTTTGGCTTTTTCCCGATGGAGCAGGAGATGAAGACGATGAGCGCAACCTTCATGATCTCGGAGGGCTGAATGCTGATGCCCACGTTGATCCACCGCCTGGAGCCGTTGATATTTACACCAATACCCGGCACAAAAACCAGCGCCAGCGTGATGACGCCGAAAACCAGAATCGCCCAATAGGGCTTGATCCATTTAAACGGAGCCAGCCATTTATGCTTTTGATAGGGCAGCTCCAGAAAATAGTGATAATCGAAGAACATGAAAAACAGCATGAGCAGCGCCCCGATGGCCACGCAGATAAACTGCTTGAGAAAATAGTAGGCGCTGGATTCCCCGCTCACTTCTGCCACATAGTAGCTGGAAGAATAGACCATCACAAGACCGATGCAGAGCAAAAGCACCAGAGAGACGATCATCGTATAGTCGAATGTCTGCTTATAGCGCACTTTGCGCTTTCTCTGCGTTTTCTGGGGCTCCTGCCCCCGGCCGCGCATGGGAATCACATTATCACTCAATTTACTTACTCCTTAAAGCCATGAACAATCTGCTTAAAAACTTCGCCGCGCTGCTCGAAATTATCGAACATATCCCAGCTGGCGCACGCCGGCGAGAGCAGCACGCACCCGCCCTTGGGCGCAAGATCCCGCGCCAGAAGCACCGCCTGCTCGAAGGTCTGCGCCGTATGGACGGCGGCATAGCCGGCATCCTCTGCAGCCTTCAAAATCTTCTGTTTGGTCGCCCCCAGCACTACGATGCCCACGATATGCTCCGTAAACGCCGCGAACATCTCATCAAAGGTATTCTGCTTATCATAGCCGCCCAGGATGAGGACGGTCGGCGCCGTCATAGTCTGGATTGCCTTGATGGTGGAATCTGGGTTGGTTCCCTTGGAATCGTTGATATAGCGCACGCCTGCCACTTCCCGCACGAACTCGATGCGGTGCTCCACGCCCGGGAATGTGCGCAGCGTATGCGCGATAGACTGGGGCGGGATGCCCATGCACATGGCCAGGCACACGGCAGCCAGGGCATTTTCCAGGTTGTGCGGGCCGGGGATGCGCACATCCGCCGCCGGGCAAATCTCCTGCTCCTGCCCATTCATTCTAAATACTATGCTTCCGTTTTTTAAATATGTGCCCTCTGCAACTTCCCTCTTTCTGCTGAACAGGAGAACCCGGCTATGCAGAGCAGGGATACGCTCTGCCGTCAGCGGATCGTCCAGGTTCATCACGGCGAAGTCTTCCATCGTCTGGTTCTCAAATTCGCGCATCTTGCAATCGCCGTAGTATTCCATCGTGCCAAAGCGGTTTAGATGATCTTCCGTAATATTCAAAAGCGCGGCCGCTCTTGGACGGAACTGATCGATGGTCTCCAGCTGCAGCGCGGCGACCTCCGCCACAATCACATCCCCCGGTTTGGTCTCCAGCGAGCGATCGCAGATAGGAATGCCGATGTTGCCCAGCGTATAGGTGCTCCGGCCGGCATCCGAGAAAATCTGGCCGGTGAGCGCGGTGGTCGTGGTTTTGCCGTTCGTGCCGCTGATGCAGACGAAATCCGCCTGGGCAGTCTGATAGCCCAGCTCAATTTCCGAGATGACGGGCTTGCCCTGCTGTTCTGCCTGCTGGATAAAGGGCTGTTTGACGGGCACACCCGGGCTCAGCACCAGCATATCTGCCTCCGAGGCGACGCTGGCCGGATCTTCCCCCAGCCGGTTCTCTGCCCCGGCATCAAAGAGCGCCTCTATGCCCTCAAAAGCATCCGCCTTCTTTTGATCGTAAAGCAAAACCTGCGCACCCAGCTTGAGCAGCAGCCGAGCCGCCGAAAAGCCGCTCTTTGCCATGCCCACTACCATCACTTTTTTATTTGAAACTTCTATCATGCTCTATACTCCCCCGCGGCGCCCAAAAGGCGCGCAAGCAAACTTTTCTCTTCGGTTGCAATCGGAAATGCAAAATTAGCTGACCATGAGCAGCGTCAGCAAGCAAAAGACAACTGTAATAATCGCGTAGACACAGACGATCTTGGTCTCGTGCACGCCGGAAAGCTCAAAATGATGATGCAGCGGCGCCATTTTAAAGATGCGCTTGCCGCCCCGCAGCTTATAGCTGCCCACCTGCAAAATGCAGGAAACGCTGGAGACGACATACATAATGCCCATGATCGGGAGCAAAAGCTGAAGCCTGGAGACAATGCCCATCATGGTCAGCGCGCCGCCCAGGAAAAAGGAGCCGACGTCCCCCATAAACACTTTTGCCGGAAACGCATTATAGCGCAGAAAGCCCAGGATTGCGCCCGTGAGCGCGGCGGCGAAGATCGCCATATCCTCTCCCCAGACCGTCTGATCCAGCATAGGCAGGAAGATGAGGGTAAACGCGGCGGCATTCGCCAGGGTTACGCTTCCCGCAAGGCCATCCAGGCCATCCGTCAGGTTGACGCTGTTGGTCATGGCGATGATGGCAAACATGGTAAAGGGAATATACCAAAGCCCCAGATCCCAATAGGTATCCAGAATCGGGACATACAGTTTGGATCCAATGGCAGGATTTTTATATGCATAGACGGCGACCAGCGCCGCGAACACGACCTGCGCGACAATTTTCTGATACGGGCGCAGCCCCAGCGAGCGGTGCTTGAGCACCTTAATCAGATCGTCGATAAAGCCGATGAGGCCAAAAGCCGTCGCTCCAATGACAGCAAACCACAGGTAGCTGCCCGTCTCTGCCAAAAAGAAAGCTGCCGCGACCAGAACGCCGAGCGTGATGAAAATTCCGCCCATAGTCGGCGTCCCTGCCTTTTTCAAATGGCTCTGCGGGCCATCTTCCCGGATGGACTGCCCCGCTTTCAGCTTTTGCAGCACGGGGATCAGGAAATGGCCGCAGCCCAGGGCGGCTACAAACCCGATCAAAACGGCAAATATGACTTGATGCATCTCAAACATACCTCTTCTTCTGACGATTTTCTCGGCACTATGCTGGGATGCAGAAGAGCCAAGCGCACCCCCATGACAAAAACTCCTGCAAGACAGCCAAAGCTTTGCCTCGGCTCACGCCGCGAGGTTATAATACCATGTTTATAAAGCAAGTTCAACCGCACGGCTACCGGCCGAGTTCATCCAGTATTTGCGCGACGATCACCTTT
Organism: uncultured Clostridia bacterium; assembly: GCA_947063485.1. Lineage (GTDB taxonomy): Bacteria > Bacillota > Clostridia > Christensenellales > Christensenellaceae > QANA01. The sequence goes on from CAMSSU010000006.1 coordinate 39,065, forward strand.
TCATCGAATGGGAAATGCTGCCCGCAGATTTCCTGGTAATCCTCATGCCCCTTGCCCGCCAAAATGATGACATCGCCCTTTTGGGCATGCTCCAGGGCGTAGTGAATTGCCGAGCGCCGATCTTCCACGACAATGTGATTCTCTTTTTTCATTCCGGCGAGAATTTGTTCGATAATCGCGCCCGGCTGTTCAAACCGCGGGTTATCCGATGTAACGATGACAAAATCTGCCAACCGTTCGGCAATCTCGCCCATCATGGGCCGCTTGCCGGCATCCCGGTTGCCGCCGCACCCGAAGATGCAGACCAGCCTCCCTTTGCAGAAGCCGCGCGCTGTTTTGAGCGTGCTCTCCAGGCTATCCGGCTTGTGTGCGTAATCCAAAATAATGCTGTAATCCCCGCCGCGGGTATCCAGACGCTCAAAGCGCCCGGGAACAGCTGAAACAGATTCAATCCCCTGCTTGATGCTGATCATGTCCACCCCCAGCATGAAGCTCACCGAAATGGCCGCCAGGGCATTATAGACGCTGAACATCCCAGGCGTTTGCAGCAAAATGGGGAGCTGCGTCCCCTCCTTTGCCATGATAAAACGGCTGCCCGCGCTCCCAAGCTCGATTCCCTTTGCGGCCACGTTGGCCTTGCTCTGGATGCCGTAGGTCTGCACTTGCCCGGCCGCGGCCGCGATCATTGCCTCGCCGAAGGGATCGTCTGCATTGACGGCGCTGTGCTCCGCATTTGCAAACAGGATCGCCTTAGCATCCCGATAGTGTTCAAAATCGCCGTGGAAATCCAGGTGATCCTGGGTCAAGTTCGTGAAGATTGCGCCCTGGAACCGGATCCCATAGACGCGCTTTAAATAAAGCGAATGCGAGGAAACCTCCATCACGACGGTATCGATGCCTGCCCTCAGCATATCTGCCAGCAGTTTTTGCAGATCCGGCGCTTCGGGCGTAGTGCGCTCGGCCGGAATCACCTGATCGCCTATCACATTGACGATGGTTCCCATGAGGCCAACTTTGCTGCCCTCATGCTCGAAAATGCTCTTGAGCAGGTAGGTCGTGGAGGTTTTGCCGCTGGTGCCCGTTACGCCGACCATGCGCAGTTTTTCCGCCGGATGGCCATAAAAAGCCGCGGAGATCAGCGCCATCGCCGCTCTGTCATCTTTGACGACGACCTGCGTAACCGGCAGTTCCTGCCTTTGCGTTACAACCAGGCAGACTGCGCCCGCCTCACAGGCGCTCTTTGCATATTGATGGCCATCGCTCTGATAGCCTTTGATGCAGAAAAACAGATAGCCCTTCTGGACTTTTCGGGAATCATAGGCAATCCCCTCAATCTCGATCTGCTCTTCGCCAAAAATATCACATTCTATTCCTGCCAGAAGATCTTTTAGCTTCATGCCTCTTCCTTCTTTCTTTTGCTTAGCCGCAGGTAACCGTGATAATCTCGCCTGCTGCGGCTCTCTCACTTGCTTTCGGATTTTGAGACTGCACAACGCCGCTCTCATTGCCCGAAACTCTGATCTCAAAGCCATGTTCTTTTGCCGCTTTATATGCTTCCAGGAGCGTTTTCCCGCTCAGATCCGGGATGGCAGCCGCCTCATTGGACGCCGCGCCCGAATTGCCATAGAGATCGATGCTGATGCCCTTTGCAGCTTTTGTTCCTGCCGAAGGCGACTGCGCCGCGACATTGCCGCTTCCAAAGCTGGCCGACGCGAAGCCGTATTCCTGCGCTTTCTGCGCGGCCTCTGCCATGCCCATTCCGGAGAAATCCGGAACTTCGACGAGTGTATCGATGGGCTCTGTCGGCACGACGTTGGCATATTTCAGACATTTTTCCAGCACATCTTTGGCAAACGGCGCCGCGACAACGCTGCCGTATGTAACCGGGACGCCCGGCTCTCTGACGATAAACAGCACCAGGAACTGCGGATCCTCCACCGGCGCAAAGCCCAGGAAGGACGAGATGTTCTTGCCCTGCACGATGACGCCGTTCTCATACATCTGCGCTGTGCCCGTCTTGCCGCCTACCCGGTAGCCTGGGATCTGCGCATTCTTGCCGCCGCCGTTTGCGACGACGCTCTCCAGAACACCGCGCATGGTTGCGGAAGTCTCTTCGGAAATGACGCGCTTGCCTTCAGGCGCATCAAAACTCTCCACCATCTCCCCCGCGCTGTTCTGAACGCCAATGGCAAGCCGCGGCTGATAGAGCACGCCGCCGTTGACCACCGCGCAGGCCGCCGTCGCCAGCTGCAACGGCGTGCAGGCGATGGACTGCCCAAAGCCGATGCGGGCGAGATCCACGTTTTTGATATATTTGGCCGCCCGGATGATGCCCGAGCCGTCCGTCGAGAAATCTACTCCGGTGTTCTTTCCAAAGCCGAAGTTGTAGATATATTCGTAAAATTGATCCGTCCCCATGCGCAGAGCCATTTCCATGAACGCCGGGTTGCAGGAGTTTTCCACCGCCTGCGTCAACGTCTGGTGGCCATGCGGCCGGCCGCTGCGCCAGCATTTGATGCGCTCGCCATCCACAATTTTAGCGCCGGCGCATTCGAACGTCGTCTCGGTATTGATGGTTCCGCTGTCCAGCGCGGCCGCTGTGGTGATGATCTTAAAAGTGGAGCCGGGCTCATAGGCGTCTGTGATGATCGTATTGCGTGAAAGAGACGCCAGCGTCTCCAGATCGCTTCGATCCAGGTTGTTCAGATCCGCCTCCGGATAGTTGACCATGCCGAGAATTTCGCCGTTCTTGGGGTTCATGACGATGGCGCACACGCTCTTTGCCTGGTTGACCTCCATCGCCTCTTTGGCGGCCGATTCCAGGAAGTTTTGGATATACGCATCCAGCGTGAGCACGAGGCTCAGCCCTTCCTGCGGCTCGATGTACATCTGCTCGCTTCCCTCTATCGTCTGCCCCATGGCGTCTACCTGAGCCAGAATCGTCCCGGCATATCCAGCGAGATATTTATTGTATTTTTTCTCCAGGCCTTCCTGCCCTTCGCCGTCCATCGTCGTATAGCCCAGCACCTGGCTCATAAACGCCCCGGAAGGATAAAAGCGCTTGATATCCGCAAAAAAGCCGATGCCTTTGAGATCCAGCGCGCGAATCTGCTCTGCCTGCTCCTGGGTGATCTGGCGCTTGAGCCAAGCTTCGACTTTGGATTTGTCGCTGGCGATCTCGAAGATCTTCTGCTCATCCATCCCCAGAATGGGCGCCAGCAGATTGGCAACCTCGCCCGGATCCTTAATATCCTTCGGGTAGAGCAGCACGCTTTCCACCGTCGCGCTGGCCGCCAGCACTTCGCCGTTCCGATCTAAAATAGAGCCTCTCTTCGGGGCGACCGAGAGCTCCCTTGTCCATTGGCTCTCCGCTTTATCCGAAAGATCGGCTGCATCAAAGAACATCAGCTGCATGAGTTTGCCCACGATGACGAGCATGAAAAACATCGCGAAGTAAAACAGCAGTGTCAACCTTTTTTTATTTGATATGTTGGTGCCTGCCAATGGCTGTTCCTCCCTAAAATCAGTCTGCGCCTATTTCAGCAAGCCCACCATGCCGTTCCATAGCTCCGCATACCATGGCGTCTGCTGTGCCTCCGCCTCGGGCTCTGCCATGGAAGGCTCGCTAAACTGCACATAGCAAATCTGCGCATAGCTTGGAAAATCCATGCCAAACCGCTGCTCAGCCGCATCCGAAATCTGCTGCACAGTGCACTTGGTATTGATGGAAAGCTCCACTTGCTCGCTCTGTGCCGCTAACACATCTATATTCTCTTGCAGCTCAATATTTGCCAGTTTGTTGGAAGAAATTGCGGCATACCCCGAAATGACCGAAGCCAGCAAGACAAATACAACCAGCGCCGTCAGGCAATTATAGACAGCATTCCTGCGCTGGATACGCGTAACAGGATGCACCACATAGCTGACAGCCGGGTGCCGGTTTTTCTTTCTTCTCTGCTGCCCTCTGCGCTGCGGGACTCTATCCCACTCGCTCTCCTGGAATGGAACGATGTAGTCATATCCATTTGCAGCTCTCTTCAGGTTATCCATCGGTATTCCTCCGTTTATCGGCCGCTTTTCAGCACCGTTCAAATATTCTCAGTTTTGCGCTCCTGGAGCGCGGGTTTTGCTCTATCTCCGCCGCATCCGGCAGAATAGGCTTTCGCGTGATGATTTTACCCTTGCTCACCTTGCCGCAGACGCATTTGGGAAAATCCGGCGGGCAGGTGCAGGGATTCTGCGCAGTTTGAAAGACCTTTTTCACAATGCGGTCTTCCAGGGAATGGAACGTGATGATGGCAAGGCGCCCACCCGGCGCAAGCACATCGATAAAATCGTTTACCGTATCTTTGAGGGAATCCAGCTCGCCGTTCACTTCGATGCGGATGGCCTGGAAAGATTTTTTGGCCGGGTGTCCCCCGCTGCGGCGCTTTGCCGCGGGAATGGCATTTTTGATGATCTCTGCCAGCTGTGTCGTCGTCTCAATAGGCCGGCTTTTTACGATGGCGGCCGCGATTTTGTTCCCAAAGCTCTCTTCGCCGTATTCGTAGAGAATGCGCGCCAGATCTCTTTGCGGATACTCATTGACAACCTGATAAGCGCTCAGGCTGCTGCTCTGATCCATGCGCATATCCAGCGGTGCCTCCTTGGAGTAGGAAAAACCCCGCTCAGCCTCATCCAGCTGGAAAGAGGAAACGCCGAGATCCAGCAATGCTCCATCTGCCCTCAGCTCTCCCATCCCCCGCATGATCTGTGCGATATTTTTGAAATCATCGTGAACGAAAGTAACTCTTTGCGCATACGGCGCCAAACGCTGTTTGCAGCGCTCTATGGCCGCGATATCTTTATCAATGGCAATCAGCCTGGCCTTGGAAGCTCCTAAAATCCCTTCAGAGTGGCCTCCGCCGCCCAGGGTTCCATCGATAAACAGGTTTCCCGTTTTCAGCGGCAGCGCCGCCAGAGACTGCTCATAGAGCACACTTACATGCCCGCTCATATGCCAAGCTCCGCCAGCTGTGCCAAAACGCTCTCGAACTCCTCGTCTGCCTCCTCGCAGTAGTTGTCCCAATTTTCTTTGGACCAAAGCTCGACGCGGTTCATCGCGCCGATGGCGACAACTTCTTTTTCCATTTCCGCCTTTTCTCTCAGGCGGGAAGGCAGAAGGATTCTCCCCTGCTTATCCGGCTTTACCTCTTCCGCAGAGGCAAAAAGCATACGCAGGAAAACTTGTCCCTTGCTGTCCGTCATGGGAATGCTCTTCATCTTTCCGGCGAACTCCAGCCACATTTCCGAGGAAAACACAAACAGGCATTTGCCAATGCCTCTTGTAACAATGAAGTTTTCCCCCAGCTCCTCTCTGAACTTGGCGGGCACAAATACGCGCCCCTTCGCATCCAGAGTGTGGGCATATGTTCCGGTAAACATGATGCACTCCTCTGTGTGAATTTCACCACTTCACACCACTTTAAACCACTTTCATAGTTATAATTCTAAATATTCGCCTATTATTTGTCAACTCCTTTTTACCAGAATTCATTTTTAGGCGATAGTAAAATTCTGGAAAGGCCCTGCGCCTAAACTAGTGTTTTTTCGCTGTTTTTTTCGGGAATGCATGGCGCATCTCGACAGTTTCTCTTTTCGCATTTTTTTAAAATGAAAGAAGTAAAAAAGAACCGCGTGGAGGGAATATGCAAATGATGACTGCAAAACGAAACCGCCAGCCCGATCCCCGTGCACGGCTTGCTCAGCTGACAGAGGATTACGAGAACCTGGCCAAGGAACAAAAAGAGCGCATTTTGACATTGCGCAACGAGAATGCCGCGCTTAGCCAGCGCCTCAAGGCATATGAAGAGAAAGAGGATGCGCTTTCTGCCGCGCTTGTCAATGCAGAGCGCACAGCCAGCCAGATTATTCGCGCTGCGCGGGAGCGCGCAGAGGGCATTATCAGTGAGGCGCGGGACGAAGAGCGCAAAACCAAAGAACGCCTGCGCCAGCACACGCTCCTGCTTTCAGATTTGGCCGACCGCTGCGACAACATTATGAAAAATATTCAAAGCGAGCTGCGCAAAGCGCCCAAAGGCTTCTGCCTGGAGCTCATCAATAAGAAAGAGGCATAAAAAAGAGAGGGTACCCTCTCTTTTTTATTTCTCTTCCATATTTCAATCTTTGAACTGTTTTCTTTCTACTAGAAATTTTGGCTCCGGGGCTAGTTCCAAATGCAAGGCGATTGGCAAGCTGCGCTTGAACGCCAGGTTTTACCCTTCCCCTATCACCCACTCATGATGCAATAAAAAAGAAGCGGCATTTTGCCGCCTCTTTTTTATCAAGCTAGAAAATTCTCAATCCTTTGACGAAATGACTCGTCCAGTAGGAACTGCTCTGAATATTCTCGCAAATTCTGATTTTTCCCTGCGTGGAGGACGCATCGATCATCCGTCCGCCGCCCAGATAGATGCCCACATGGCCCTTAAAGCTGATGACATCGCCGCGCTGCAAGTCGTTCATATTCGAGATGATCGGGTATTTCGTGCAGCCCTGCCATGTCGCAGAGGTCATATAGCCCTGATTGACTCCTGCCTGATTGAGGCAGTAGAATACGAAGCCGGAGCAATCGAACACATCTGGCCCTTTGCCGCCTAGTACATAGCGCTTTCCAAGCTGTTGCTCCGCCACCGCGATAAAGCGCTCGACGCCAGCCGAATCTGCGCTCCCCGTCGCCTCGTCGCCAGCGGGTTTGCTGGGTTTGCTCGGCTTGGAAGAGTTGCCCGAGGAAGGCTTGGAGGTATCCGTGCTGGGCTTAGAAGTGCTGGTAGAAGCCGCCTTCTTCGCATCGCTGGAGAACAGCACAGAGCTGGTCTGCGCGCCCACCTTGCCGTCTGCCGTCAGGCCGTTGCGCTCCTGGAAAGCCTTGACTGCCTTCTCAGTATCCGAGCCAAAATAGCCCGTGGATTTCTTCATATATTTCAGCTCGATCAGGCGATCCTGAATGCGCTGCACTTCGTCTCCGCTGGTGCCCAAAATCCAGGCATTGGCCTGCGCATCAGAGGAGAGGATGCGGTTCTTCGTCTCCGGGCCAATGGCGCCGTCTGCGATCAGGCCGTTTCTCTCCTGGAAACGCTTGACAGCGGCCAGCGTCTTATCGCCGTAATAGCCAGTGCTGTCTTCCGCGGCCATGTATCCCAGCGTTGCAAGGCGCTCCTGAATGGCCTTCACTTCATCACTGCGCTCGCCATAGTTCATCGCCTTGACGACGACATCTTCCGAATAGAGTTTTTCTTTGGTTTGGCTGTCGATCTTGCCGCTGGCATTCAGGCCGTTGCTCGCCTGGAAATCCTTGACGGCGGCTTCGGTCTCTTCGCCGTAATAGCCGGTGCTCTTGCCCAGATATCCCAGCTGGATCAAGCGCTCCTGCAGGCGGCCGACATCCTCACCGTCATCTCCAATGCCCACGCTATAAGGCTGTGCATTTTCACTCATCAGCAGGTCGTATACTTCCTGCGTCAGAATGCCGGTTTTCTCAATGCCGTGCTTTCTCTGGAAGCACTCGACGGCATTTGCCGTCATCGGTCCATAAAGGCTAGTCGTCTGATCATGATCCATATAGCCAAGCTCCATCAGACGCGCCTGCACCTCCGGCACCAGCTCCGCATTTTCCATGCCTTCGGCCAAAGGCTCCTTCACCTTGGGCTCCGGAGTGGGCTCTGGCGTCGGCTCGGGCGAAGGCTCAGCCGACGGCTCGTCGTCCAATACTTCAACGCCAGTTACGGAAAGTTTCTCACTGGCCTTCTTCTCTTCGGCCTGCGCCAAAACTCTTGCCTCATCCTGCTGTGTCTTCTGCTCTTTATCCTCTTGCGCTCCGGCAAAAATCGCAACCGGCGTAAACACGAGGACCACGATTGCCGCCATTAAAGAGACTGCCCTCGCATAAGTAAGCCAACTCATCTTCTTATGTCTGTTCATAAATCTCTCCCATTTCATCTTTAGCTTTGCATTGACCTCCACAAAGAATCCGCAGACTTTTTGGCCAAAGGCTTTGCTCTTTGCCCAGAAAGCTGAAATGCCATTTGTTTTGGATCTGGTATACTTTGTTTTGTAAGCCGCCCGTCTTTTTCTGCGAGCTTCGGACATTTTCGGTTTGCGGATAGCCTTGCTGTAAAGACTCAGGAAAAAGCAGGTTACGCTCTCCCAAAATCTCTTCAGACGCTCTTTCATAAACACTGTCCTTTCAATTTCGCATCAAAGCGTTTTTTTGATATTGGCATTATACTACCAAAAAATTTTTTTGACAAACCGCAAGGTTCTTTGCAGAGCCAAAATTGCCTGAATATGGAAAGATCCCTCTTCAAAAATCGCCGTTGTATCAGGCTTTTTTCGGTCTCGTAAACAAATTGTGAACACTGCATAATTGCACGCTGTTTTGCATAAATTTTGCTTTTTTCACATTCTCCGCGCAGGAAAATTCCATGGCTGAGCCGGCGCTTTTTCTCCCATTTTCCACGCCATATTTTGCCGCAAAAAAATGCGGCAGATAACTCTGCCGCATTTCTCGTATTCTCTTAGTACATGCCGCCCATGCCGCCGCCAGCAGCCGGAGCAGCCGGTTCGGGAGCGGGGATATCCGTTACGATGCTCTCGGTCGTGAGAAGCATGGATGCAACGGAAGCCGCATTCTGAAGCGCGGAACGCGTAACCTTGGTCGGATCCAGGATGCCTGCCTCGATCATATCGATGAACTTATCCTGATATGCGTCGTAGCCGAAAGATTTACTCTGGTTCTCGCGCACCTTCTCGACGATGATACTGCCCTCGATGCCTGCGTTTGCGGCAATCTGGCGAATCGGCTCTTCCAGAGCGCGGAGCACGATGGAAACGCCGGTTTTGATATCGCCGCTCTCCTGCTCCATCAGCGCCTTGACCTTGCCCTCCACTTTGAGCATTGCCGTGCCGCCGCCGGGAACGATACCCTCTTCCACAGCCGCTCTCGTGGCCGCCAGAGCATCCTCGATGCGCAGTTTCATTTCCTTCATCTCGGTCTCGGTTGCAGCGCCAACCTGGATAACAGCTACGCCGCCGGCCAGTTTTGCCAGGCGCTCCTGCTGTTTCTCGCGGTCGTAATCCGAAGTGCAGTCCTCAATCTGGTTGCGGATGGAGTTGACCCGAGCTTTGATTTTTTCGGGATCGCCCTTGCCCTCGACGATGATGGTGTTTTCTTTATCGACTTTCACCTGCCGTGCGGAGCCCAGCATATCGACAGTCGCTTCTTTCAGCTCCATGCCGACTTCTTCCGAGATGACCGTGCCGCCCGTCAGGATAGCGATGTCTTCCAGCATGGCTTTTCTTCTGTCGCCAAAGCCGGGAGCCTTGACGGCGACGCAGTTGAACGTGCCGCGCAGTTTGTTGAGCACCAGCGTTGCCAGCGCCTCGCCTTCCACTTCCTCTGCAATGATGAGCAGCTTCTTGCCCGTCTGCACAATCTGCTCCAGCAGCGGGAGAATTTCCTGAATATTGGAGATCTTCTTATCCGTAATCAAAATGTAGGGATCGTCCAAAACTGCTTCCATTTTGTCCGTATCCGTCGCCATATAAGCGGAGGCATAGCCTCTGTCAAACTGCATGCCCTCCACGACGACCAAATCCGTCTTCATGGTCTTGGATTCTTCGACGGTGATGACGCCCTCGTTGCCAACCTTCTCCATCGCCTGCGCGATCAGATGGCCGATATTCGCGTCGTTTGCGGAAACGGATGCAACCTGCTCGATAGCGGCAGAGCCCTCGATGGGCTTGGAAAGCTCTTTGAGGCCCTCAACAGCCGCCTCGGTCGCGGCCATAATGCCCTTTTTCAAAACCATGGGGTTTGCGCCGGCCGCCACGTTCTTCAGGCCCTCGCGGATCATGGCCTGGGCCATCAGGGTCGCCGTCGTCGTGCCGTCGCCGGCAACGTCGTTGGTCTTGGTTGCAACTTCTCTTACCAGCTGCGCACCCATGTTTTCAAACGGGTCTTCCAGCTCGATTTCCTTCGCGATGGTAACGCCGTCGTTTGTGATGAGCGGGGAACCGAATTTCTTATCCAGCACGACGTTTCTGCCCTTGGGCCCTAGCGTCGCCTTTACCGTATCCGCCAGCTGATTGACGCCGCTCTCCAGCGCGCGCCGCGCATCTTCACCGTATTTAATCTGTTTTGCCATGGTGTATCTCCTCCCTAATTACTCTACCACTGCCAGAATATCCGACTGCTTGACGACGATGAACTCCTCGCCATCCAGTTTGACTTCTGTGCCCGCATATTTGGAATAAATCACGCGGTCACCCTCTTTGACGTACATCGTGATCTCTTTGCCATCCACAACGCCGCCCGGCCCTACTGCGACGACTTCCGCCATCTGCGGCTTCTCCTGCGCGCTGGACGTCAGCACCAGGCCGCTCTTGGTTACTTTCTCAACTTCAACCGATTTGATGACTACTCTATCCGCCAACGGTTTTAGCTTCATTTTCAAATCCTCCTTAAAAAATCATCTGCACTTAATTCAATGGTTGTTAGCACTCTTTTACATCGAGTGCTAACAACTATTATTATAGAGAAGTTGCCAAATTATACAAGATGTGTGGCATTTGAAAAACGCGCAGTTTTCACGCTTTATTTCTCATTATCTCTCAAAATCTCTCTCTACTTTTTATTTCCATCTATTTACCTTTTATTCATATTTTTGGCAAAACTTTTGCGCGGTTTCCATGCAAAAAGGAGGATGCTTCTCCATCCTCCTTTTTTATGCCTCTTTGGGCCGTATCCGCTGAGTCACTTCCCCAAAGCGAATGCGCCGCACCTCGCCGTCTTGCGTTTGCAGCAGCAAATCGCCCTCCTGCGAAACCCCGATGCAGAGGCCCTCTGCCTCCCCTGCGCAAACTTCTTTTCCCTGTAAATAGGAGCGCGCCTGGTATTCCTCCCGAAGCGGCGGAAAACCCTGGGCAAAAAAGCGCGCCAGCCGGGCATCCAGATGCCGTTTCAGCCCAAACACGACTTCTTCCAGCCTTTGCTTTCTTCCGAGGATATTTCTGATGGAAATTGCCCGCTCTGCAATTTCCGCATCAAACTGCCCCTGATTGACGTTGACTCCAACGCCGATGACAATTCCCAGAAGACGCGCTCCTTCATAGATGCCCTCGCATAAAATGCCGCAAAGCTTGCGGCCTTGCGCATAGATATCGTTGGGCCATTTGATCTGCGTTTCCACTCCCAGATCCCGAGCGGCATCCGAGACAGCCAGCGCCACGCACAGCGTTACTGCCCCCATCTCCTGCTGTGGGGCGGGATAGTAGAAGCTGGCATAGACGTTCTCTCCCTCCGAGCTCCAGGCTCTGCCCAGCCGCCCTCTGCCTGCCGTCTGCCGCAGAGCGACCGCCATCATCTTGTGCTCGGCCGCCCGCTTTTTGAGAAATGTGTTGGTCGAATCCACCTCTTCCAGGCAGAACAGCTCTATATCCCGCACATCAAGGCCCACTCTCAGCCGCTCAAAATAGCTCATCTTCCTCTTCTCCCAGTTCGCTCAGTACTGCGCGGATATCGTCGTAGGAAAACCCGCGCCGGGCAAGCGCCGCAAACATCTTTTGCCTGCGCTTTGGCTCCGGCTGATCCGCATATTTCCGGCGCAGTTTCTGCGCCAGCGCCAATGCCGCCGCCTGCTGCCCTTCTTGGGAGAGCTCCAGATTCTCCTCGATCACCTGCCGCTCCACGCCCCGTTCCATGAGCTTTTGGCGCATGGCTCCGGCGCCCAGCTTTTCCCCATAACTGCGCGCAAATTCCCGCACATAGGCGGCGTCGTCCAAATAAGAGTATTTCTCCAGCGTCTCTGCCGCCTGAGCAATGCTCTGCGCATCGATGCCCTTTTTAGCGAGGTGCTGTTCCAGCTGCCGTCTGGTTCTGGGAGCATAGGCGACATAGGCCACGCCGATCTCCTTTGCGTATTTGACGGTATCTTCCCGCTTCATCTCCTCCAGCAGCTCATCCGAGACCTGCATTCCCTCCTTGAGATGATAGCGCAGCACAGTCTCCACGGAAAGAGAGGTCAGAAAGCCATCTTCATCCGAGATATTATACCGGTTCTTATTGCGCTTTTGCGGCGCAATCTCTCTGATCTCCCTCATGCGTTGGTCCCTGCCGCCAGATAGACGTTGCTGTGGTGCTCCGCATCCAAAATGCCGCCCATATCCGAGCCGCTCTCAAAAAAATAGATATCGATTTCCCCGGCGGCGTTGCGCGTCCCGAAAACAGAGGCTGCAAAGCGCCTGCCGCCCGCTTCTACAATCGCCGGGCGCTTTTCCCAGGTGTAGCTCCCGCCAAAGCAGGATAAGAACACCTGCTCGCCTTCTGCTCCGGCAAAGACGGCGTTCACATGGTTCTCGCCGCCTGTGCGCCGCACCTGATAGGTCTTCTGCGTCTTATAGTCCATCACAGTCGCCGTCTGGCCCACCGCAAACACGCTGTTTACCTCCTGCCAATTTGCCAGTTCTCCCGGCTCCGGCTTGCCCTGCCCGCCCGGGCCGATGACTCTTGGAATCCCGGGGTTGCCTGCCGTGCGCGCAAGGCCCCGGCTATAGAGCTTGGAAAAAGTGTTCTCGCCAAAAACGCCTGTGGAGGAGATCCCGTTGCGCGCCTGAAAACTGGCGACCGCAGATTTCGTCATATCGCCATAGGAGCCGGTCGGCCGAAAATGCAGGTAGCCTAAGTCAATGAGGCGCTGCTGCAGCATGACGACGCTCTGCCCCGTCGCCCCTTTTTCCAGGGGAAGTTCATCTAAAATTGCCGCTCCCACCCCCATAGGCACAAGCAGCAGAATCAGCAAAAATAGGAGAAAGAATCTCGATTTTTTCATAAGTCCCTCCCGTCAGTCAAAGAAAGTGTAACACAATTTGCAGAGCGCTTCAAGCGGCATATCATTTCGCCGCAGTGCAAAAAGAAGAGGCACGCTTGCTCTTGCCTTTATCATGGTAAAATGAACGCACGAAGGGCCGAGCGTTACACTGCGTGCTGACGACATAGTATAATAAGAAAATAAGGAGTGAGCTTCTATGCAAGATTATTGTGTTCATATTTACTATGGAGATGGCAAAGGCAAGACGACCGCCGCTGCCGGGCTATGCCTTCGCTGCCTGGGCGCCGGGTTGGGCGCCCTGTTCTGCCAGTTTTTAAAGGATGGATCCAGCGGCGAGATTCAGCCTTTGCGGCAGCTGGGCGCGCAGATTCTCACAGAAGGGCCTGCCGAATTTCTCTGGCAAATGCCCCCGGAAAAACAGCGGGAATACTGCCGCGCACAGCACGCGCTCTTTCAAAAGGCCAGTGAGCATATGGCCAGCGGCGCATATCAGATTGCCATTCTGGACGAAGCGCTGGATGCGCTCTCCCAGGGCATTTTGACCGAATCCGAGCTCTGCCAGGCCATTGCCGCCGCAAAATGCGAGGTCGTGCTGACTGGCCGCGCGCCAACCCAGGCTCTGCTTGACATAGCCGACTATGCCACACAGATGCGCGCCGTCAAGCACCCCTTCGCATCGCGCCGCGCCCCTGCGCGCAGAGGAATCGAATATTAGCCTGCCCAAAACAAAAAAAGCCGCCGGAAAATTCCAGCGGCTTTTCGTTCTGCTCTTTTGCTATTTCAGCTCCCGCAGTGCGGCAACCAGCTCCGTTTTGCCCAGGGTTTTCTCATCCTTCTGCTTGATGACCCGGGCAGGCGTCCCCGCGACGACCATATTCGGCGCAACATCCTCTGTTACGACGGCACCCGCCGCCACAACCGCGCCTTTTCCGACGCGCACGCCCTCTAAAACCACGGCATTGGCGCCGATGACCACATCATCCTCCACGATGACAGGTGTGGCGCTGGGCGGCTCAACCACGCCGGCCAGCACAGCGCCCGCGCCCACGTGGCAATTCTTGCCGACCGTCGCCCGGCCGCCCAGAACGACGCCCATATCGATCATGGTGCCCTCGCCGATGACTGCGCCGATATTGATGATCGCACCCATCATGATGACGGCATTTGCGCCAATCTCCACCTGCTCGCGGATGATGGCGCCCGGCTCGATGCGCGCCGCAATTTCCTTTTTATCCAGCATGGGGATGGCGGAGTTTCTTGCATCGTTCTCGATCTGGATTTTCTCGATCTTATCCGTGTTTTTTTCCAGAACCGGGCCGATCTCCTTCCAGTCGCCAAAGACGATCTTCATGCCGCCCTGGGCGCAAAATTCCATCGCCCCCGGGAAGCTGACAGGCTCCTTCTCCTGAAGGAAAACCCGCACAGGGGTCTTTTTTTCGGATTTCTGAATGTATTCGATAATCTGATAGGCGTCCATATTCGTTTTCTCCTTTTTTGCTTTGGTATTCGCTAGAACAGCACGTTCTGCAGATCGTAAAGGCCAGGGGCTTTGTCTTTGAGCGCTTCCGCAGCCCGAACCGCGCCCACGGCGAAGATGCGCCGGCTGGTGGCCGAGTGCGTGATGCACAGCGTCTCGTCCTCACCGAAGAAATAGACGCTGTGTTCGCCGGCAACCGTGCCGCCGCGCAGTGCAAACACGCCAATTTCATCCTGGCTGCGCTTGCCGCACATGCCCTCCCGCCCGGTTACGATTTCCCGCTCCCCCGCGGGATCGATAGCCTGCACCAGCAATTTTGCCGTTCCGCTGGGCGCATCGACCTTTTGATTATGATGCTTTTCCACCACTTCCACATCAAAGCCTTCCCGCAGCATGGGGGCAAACTGCTCCAGCATCTTGCGGAACACCGCAATGCCCAGGCTGTAGTTTGCGCTGTGCAAAACCGGGGCATACTCCGCCAGCTCGGCCAGCGTCTGCCGCTCCTGCTCTCCGAATGCCGTCGTCCCGCTGCAAAGAGCCGTGCCCGTGCGCCGGATATAGCCGGCCAGGGAGGGCAGCATACCGGGGTGCGAAAAATCTAGAACAACATCCGCTTTGGGCAAAGAGGCAAAGGCTTCTACACTATCAATATCGATGCGCGCCACAATCTCATGGCCGCGCAGCATGGCCTGCTCCTCCAGCATTTTTCCCATTTTGCCGTAGCCGGATAAAACAATCTTCATAGTTCTCTCCTTACTGCACTTTCAGGCCGGCTTCGCGCATGATAGCCGCCAGTTTCTCCCGCTTTGCCTGCGGCATTTCATACAGCGGCAGCCGGAATCCGCCCACGTTCATGCCCATCAGGTTCATGGCTTCCTTGACGGGAATCGGGTTGACCTCCATAAAGAGCGCGTGGATGAGATCCAGATAGCGCAGCTGGACGGCCAGCGCCTCCTTCTGCCGCCCCTGGAGATAATCCATGACCATATTATGGCAGGTTTTCGGCATAATATTTGCCCAGACCGAGATGACGCCCACGCCGCCCAGCGCCAACAGCGGGACAGTGATATCGTCGTTGCCGCTGTACATGACAAAGTCGTCGCTCAAAAGCCGCGCCACTTCGCTGGCATAGGCGATATCGCCGCTGGCTTCCTTGATGCCCATGACATTGCCATGCCGGCTGAGCCGGGCGACAGCCTCGACGGGAATCGAGCAGCCTGTGCGCCCGGGGACGTTATAGAGAATGATGGGCGCCCCGGAGACATCCGCCGCCTCTGCGAAATGGCGGTACATGCCTTCGGCGTTCGTCTTATTATAATAGGGAGAGATGCAGAGCAGCGCATCCGCCCCCATCTTGGAATATTTGATGCACTTATCCATCTGTGTGCGCGTCGAGTTGGAGCCGCCGCCGATGATCATCGGAACGCGCCCTGCCACATGATCGATGGCAAACTGGCAAATTTTCTCGTCCTCTTCGTGTTCCGTCGTCGCATTTTCGCCCGTCGTCCCCATCATCAAAATGCCGTCCGTCCCGCTTTCAATATGCCAATCCAAAAGCTCCCGGAGCTTTCCGAAATCCACGCTGCCATCCTTCGCAAACGGCGTTACCAGTGCAACAATTGAACCCTTTACTGCCATAATTTTCTCCTTTGCCCTACCAGGCGAATCTAGACTTTGTTTTTATCTCCGCAATGCTTCCGGGCGGCGCTCTGCGCCCCCGTGATGGCTTTGCTCAAGGCCCATCTTTTTCTGCAAAAAAGGCCCACTGCCATCACCCCCTTTATCCTTCATCAAAAAAGCCAGCAGGGCGCAATCCCCGCTGGCGAATACACACAAAAGCTGCGCCTTGCTGCCGCAGATTGTATTTCTAGCCATAAGATAGCGCTCCCGCATGTATCATGCAGACAGTGCCGCGGGTTTTCCCCGAAGCCCCATCCCCTTCGCATGCCTGCTCCGGGAATTCGGCGAAATTGCCCCCTCCTGCCTTCCTCGCTCGCCAGCTCGGGCAGAACTCTTCGTTTTCGCACCTCTATCATAATGTTAGCAAAATCATATCATTCTCACCGCAAAATTGCAAGCACTTTTTGGCCGCCGCCGGCATTTGCATTCGCCCGGGCATTGGGGTACAATTATTTTATGAACCAACAGGAGGCTCTCATGCTAGAAAAACTCACCGCGCACCGCCGCGCGCTGCACCAGATTCCCGAGCTGGATCAGCAGCTTCCCAAAACCAGAGCATATCTCGAGCAGGCTTTGCGCCCGCTGCCCTGCCGCATTCTGCACCCATATGGGGACGCAGTCTGCGCCTTTTTCGACGCAGGAAAAGAGGATGCCGTTGCTTTTCGCAGCGATATGGACGCCCTGCCCATATTAGAGCAAAACGCACTAAGCTTCCGCTCCTGCCATGAGGGAGCGATGCACGCCTGCGGCCACGACGGGCATATGGCGATTCTGCTCTGCTTTGCCGAATGGCTTGCGCAGAATCTCTCCTCTCTGCCGCATAATGTGCTTCTGATTTTCCAGCCCGCTGAAGAGACGACAGGCGGCGCAAAAAATATCTGCGAATCGGGCATATTGGAACAGCTTCACGTCTCGCATCTTTTTGGCCTGCATCTCTGGCCCACCCTGCCCGCCGGCGTCATCGCATCCCGCAGCGGGGCCCTCATGGCGCAGTCCAGCGAGCTGACCATTGAAATTTGCGGCAAAAGCGCCCACATCGCCCGGCAGGAGGACGGCATCGATGCCCTAAGTGCCGGGGTTCAGTTCGTACAGCGCGCTTACCGCATGGCGGAAGAGTTTGAGCCGGAGCAGTTCCGGCTGCTGCGGTTTGGCCGAATGCAGAGCGGCTCTGCCCGCAATGCCATCAGCGCCTATACGCGCCTGGAAGGAACGCTGCGCACCTTTTCGGGCAGCCTGCACCGGGCTTTGGCGCAGAACCTCTCTGCCATTGCGCGCTCACTGGAGGGCGAGCTGGGCTGCCAAATTTCCCAGCATATGAGCGAGGGCTATCCACCCGTCCATAACTCCCCGCTGCTCTTTGAGCAAGTTTTGCAGAGCCTTGGCCAGGAGAATCTAGTGGTCTTAGAAAAGCCCACGCTGATCACCGAAGATTTTTCCTTCTATCAACAGCGCCTGCCCGGCATCTTTTTCTTCCTTGGCATCGGCGGAGACCAGCCCCTGCATTCCGATCGCTTTAATTTCGATGAACAGCTTTTGGAGCCTGGGCTCGCGCTCTTCCAGAAGCTGCTCTATCTCTAACGCATAAGGAGCATCCGTATGAAACATCGCATGAGCAACCAACTTCTTTCCCTCTCTCCCAGCGGCATCCGCAAGTTTACTGCGCTGGCGCGGCAAGTGGAGGGATGCGTCTCCCTGACGATTGGCGAGCCGGATTTCAATACCCCAGAGCCCATCAAAGCCGCGGCAAAGCGCGCGCTGGATGAAAACCTGACGCACTACCCGCCCAATGCCGGCTATGACGCGCTCCGGGAGCGCGTCTGCCAGTTCGAGCAGGAGAAGAACGGCGTCTGCTACCGCCCGGAGGAAGTCATCATCACGGACGGCGCAACCGAAGGGCTTTTTTTGGCACTGCGCGGCATCCTGAACCCGGGAGACGAAGTCATCGTCCCCATCCCGGCTTTTGGCGTCTACGAGCCCATCATCCGCTTATCCGGCGGCGTTATGGTTCCGCTGGATACCAAGCAGAGCGGCTTTCAGATCGATGCCGGCGCGCTCTGCTCGCGCATCACAGAGCGCACCAAGGCGATTTTGCTCAACTCGCCCAACAACCCCACCGGCGTGGTCTATCATCAAAAGACGCTGGAAGGGATTTACGAGCTTGTGCGGGATCGGGATATTTTTGTCATCTGCGACGACGTCTACGCCCAGCTTTGCTATGGCGATTGCCCGAGCTTTTCCCAGTTCCAGCAGATTCGCGAAAAGATCATCGTGGTGCAGAGCTTCAGCAAGCCCTATGCGATGACGGGCTGGCGCATGGGCTACGTTTTAGCTGCCACCCCTATCGCCGAGCAGCTTGTGAAACTGCATTCCTATACTGTGGTTTCGGCTGTCTCCTTCCTACAGCCCGCCTGCGAGCAGGCTCTGGCATATGATCCCGCCCCGATGATCGAGCAGTATCGCCGGCGCCGGGATGCTATGTGCATGCGCCTGCAAAAAATGGGGCTGCAAACGTCAGAGCCCGAGGGCGCGTTCTATTGCTTCCCTTCTATCGAAAAATACGGTCTGCCTTCCGAGGAGTTCTGCACGCGCATGATCCATGAGGCCAAGCTGGCGGCCGTGCCTGGTTCCTGTTTTGGCACAGAAGGGCATATTCGCCTTTCCTATTGCTATAGCCAGCCCGAGCTGGAGGAAGGGCTGAACCGCCTGGAGGCGTTTCTGAAATCTTTATAGAAAAAGAGCAGAGAACTCTCTGCTCTTTTTGATATGGCCTATCATTCAAAATTTATCTTTTGCTCAATCTCCAGCATAGC
>CAMSSU010000007.1 GCA_947063485.1 uncultured Clostridia bacterium
GGCAGGCAGGTATTTTCCCGCCCGCCTGTCAAACCATGCGGCAATGGAGGTCTTTTATGAAAAATCCAAAATTCCTGGCGAAAGTGATCTGCGTCATCTTATATCTGACCCTGTTTGCGCTTTGCGCCGCATTCTTTTGGATTCCCAGCATCAGCATGTTGACCCGCTTCTGGCTGCTCCCGCTGTTTGCCTCGCTTATTTTCTTCTATGTGGGCTGGCTTTGCGCGGTTGCCCTGGCCTGGCAGTTTATCCGCATCATGTCCACCGTCCGAAACGGCACGCCTTTCGTCTATCAGAATGTGCGCAGCCTGCGGTATATCGCCCTTTTCTGCGGCATCTGTGCGCTGGATTTCCTCTTCGCGCTCTTTTTTCATCCCTCCATCGCATTTGGTTTCTGCGCGGCAATCCTCTGTTTTGGCTGCCTCTGCGCCCTGGTGCTCGGAGGTGTGTTCGCGCAGTCCGTCCAGTATAAAGAAGAAAACGACTTGACCATATAGGAGGGCGGCATGATCATTGTAAATTTAGACGTTATGATGGCGCGGCGGAAAATCGGCCTCGCAGAGCTGGCGGAAAAAATCGGCATCAGCCCGGCAAACCTTTCGATTTTGAAGAACAACAAGTGCAGGGCCATCCGTTTTTCCACGCTGGACGCTCTCTGCCAGGCGCTTTCCTGCCAGCCATCCGATCTTTTAGAATATCAGGAGGTCTCTTATGAATCAGACGGCGAATAAGCCCATCAAAACTCTCGTGCTGGCCAGCCTTCTTTCTCTGGCCGGAACCTTTCTGTTTTACGATTGCCTTTGGAAGGGCGTGCCTCTTGGCGCGAACGTCCCGGTTTTTTTCGTGTTGTTTTATGCCGCGCTCTGCGTGCTCTGCCGCGGCAAAATGAACGTCCTGCGCTGCCACAACTATCTCTTGCTGCTGCTTGGCTTTGGCTTCTCTTTGACGTTCGCGCTCTATAATAACCCGCTTCTGCTCTTTTTAAACGCTCTGGCGCTGCTGTTCTGCACTCTGCTGCAAATCAACCTCATGCTGGAGCTGGAGACTTTCCCGCCCTTTTCTCTGGGCAGTTTGAACAACATCTTTTTCTCGCTGTTCGTCCGCCCGTTCCACCGCATCGGCAAGGCGCTCTCTCCCGAAAAGAGCCAGCGAAAGGCGCTGCTGCCTATTCTCATGGCGATTCTCATTCTCATCCCCGTGCTGGGCCTTTTGCTCTATCTGCTGGCCTCGGCGGATCAGGTGTTCGCAGAGCTTCTGGGCAGAATCTTCCGCATCGACAGCCTGGCGGATCTTCTGCTATGGGTGCTGATTTTCTCCGGCGGCGGCATGATGCTGGCCAGCCTGTTTACTTCCCTGCTCACAGAGCGCCAGCAGCCGTCTGCGGGCAAGCAGAAAACGCCCGCCAAATTCAACCTCCTGGCAACGATCATCGTGCTGGCAGGCGTCGCGCTATTGATGATCGTGTTTGCACTGGTGCAGGGCATTTTCCTCTTCGGCTCTGCCCAGCTCCCCTCCGGCCTGACTTACAGCGAATATGCCCGGCAGGGCTTCTTCCAGCTTTGCGCCGCCGCCATCTTTGTCTTTGCGCTGGTCTGCCTCTGCCGCACCTGCACGCGCCATGCCCAGGGGGCGCAGAAACGCCTGATTTTGGCGCTCTATACCGTCCTGCTGCTCTGCACTATCATGCTCTCTGCCTCTTCCTTTTATCGGCTGATGCTCTATGAGCGAGCTTTTTCCTATACGCGGCTGCGCATCTATGTGCAGGCTTTTCTCATCCTGCTCAGCCTCATCTGCACGGGCAGCATCGTGCATATCTGGCTTCCCTGGCAAGGCATCCGGCAGACGACGGCGCTGGTCTGCCTCGTTTGCCTGCTCGGGCTTTCCTTCCTGAATGCCGATGCCTTCATCGCCCGGGAAAATACCAAGCGTCTGGATAAAACCATGGGCACATACGGCGAATACGGCGATCTGGATTACCTGCTCAACCTCTCTGTCGATGCGCTCCCCTATTATATGGACGCCATCGAGATGAGCGATCTCGCGCCCGAGCCGGAGCCGAATTGGGATCTGGATGCCAGCGATGAAGACTACGGCTACTGGTCGCGCAACAGCCTGCGCCATATGCGCTGTATCCGCCTCCGGGGGCTGATCGCGCAAATCGAGCGCAGCAGGGGCGATCTGCGCTTTTGGAACCTGGGCAGGGATATTTCCCCCGAAAAGCTCGCCAATCTCGGGCAAATGGTCGAGCAGGCGCTGGCCCAGCATGCGCTCAGATAAATTTCTATCAAAAAAAGAGCAGCGAAAATCCGCTGCTCTTTTTATTTTGGCAAAGCCCGCTATGCCTTCTGGGGCTGCACGATCACTTTGCTCATCTTATTCAGATCGAAAATATAGGAGATGGCCTGCTCAATCTCTGCCATGGAGATGCGGCGCACCTGTTCCAGCAGCTCATCCTCCTCGATAATCCGCCCGCAGAGCAGCGCCATTTTGCCAAGGGAGTTCATCTTGGCCGAGCTGGTCTCCCGGCCCATCACATAGCTGGAGCAGAGCTGTACTTTGGTGTTTTTCAGCTCCTCCTCCGTAATCCCGTTTTTCCTTAAATTCTCTATCTCCCCCATGATGCCGCTGGTTACCTGCTCCAGCTTTTCCAAGGAAGTTCCCGCATAGATCACCATCATGCCGCCGCTGCAGTAGATGGCCGGGAAGGAATAGACGGAATAGGCCGCGCCCAGCTCTTCCCGCACCTTCTGGAACAGCCTGGAGCTCATGCCGCCGCCCAAAATGCTGGAGAGGATGCTCCCGGCATATTTGCGGTCGTCCAAAAATCCGTACATCGGGAAACCCAGGCCGAGGTTCACCTGCTCAATATCCTTTTTGAGCGTCAGCTCCCTGGCCTGCGGCTCCCAACCCGCCAAAGGCCCGAAGATCTGCTGGGGCATCCCGCCGGGAATGCTGCCGAGCTGCTCCTCCAGCTGTGTCTGAATCGCCTGCCTCTGGTAATTTCCCGCAATCGCCACGACGATATTATCCGCGTGATAGTGCTTCTTTTGGTAGGCCAGAACGTCCTCTCTCGTGAAGCGGCGAATGTTCTCCGCCGGCCCGAGAATGGTTTTGGAGAGCGGCGTCCCGGTAAAGAAGGTCTCTGCCAGCTTGTCATGCAGCAAGTCGTCCGGCGAATCCTGCGACATGGCGATCTCCTCTAAAATGACGCCCTTCTCCTTTTGAATCTCCTTCTCCGGGAACACCGAATGGCAGAACATATCCAGCAGAATATCCAGCGCCTGGGGCACTTTCTCATCGATGCTCTGGATGTAGTAGCAGGTCAGTTCCTTGGAAGTGAACGCGTTAGCCTGCGCCCCCATATTATCGATCTCCTGGGCAATCTGCTGATAGCTTCGCCGCTCTGTCCCCTTAAAAAACATGTGCTCGAGAAAATGCGACATGCCGTTTTCTTCCATGGTCTCGGCGGCAGAGCCCGTCTTGGTCCAGATGCCAATCGTCGCCGAACGCATATTCGGCAAATACTCCCCGTAAACTTTTAATCCGTTCGATAGCGTAAAATAGTCTGTCATACTCCTGATCCTTTCTTGCAGTTATCCCTATTTTCTTCAATTCCGCGCCAGGTTATCCGCCTGGCCGAAGTTTTGAAGATTTTCTGCAAATGAGAAAAAAGGCGGCCAAGCGGCCGCCCTTTTTGAAATCATTAGTCCTCTTTGCTTTGGAACGCAACGAGGTCTTCCATCGTTACGCCGCGGTGAATGAGGTTGACGCGCTTCTTCTCATCAATTTCATTGACGCGAACGAGCATTTCATCGCCCACCTTGCAGAAATCCTCGATTTTTTCCACGCGCTTGTTGGAGAGCTTGGAGATATGAACCATGCCTTCCTTGCCGGGCAGCAGCTCGACAAATGCGCCAAACTGCATCAGCCGCGTTACTTTGCCCAGGTAAACATCGCCCACCTTGATCTCCCGGACGATATCCATGATCATGCGCTTTGCCTCTGCGGCGGCAGCATCATCCGAAGTCGCGATGGCGACGCGGCCATCATCCTCAATATCGATTTTGACGCCCGTCTCGGCGATGATCTTGTTGATCATCTTGCCTCTCGGCCCGATGACTTCGCTGATCTTCTCAGGATCGATGCTGAACTGCATGATCTTGGGCGCATAAGCCGAGAGATGCTCTCTGGGCGCCGCCAGAACTTCGTTCATCTTGCCCAGGATGTGCAGGCGGCCGCGCAGTGCCTGCGCCAGTGCGCGCTCCAGAATCTCCTTGTCAATGCCCTTGATCTTGATATCCATCTGGATGGCCGTGATGCCCTTATCCGTCCCGGCGACTTTGAAGTCCATATCGCCAAGGAAGTCTTCCAGGCCCTGAATATCCGTCAGAACGACGACTTTGCCATCCTGCTTGATGAGACCCATTGCCGTGCCCGCTACCGGCGCCTTCATGGGAATGCCTGCGTCCATCAGCGCCATGGAGCTTGCGCAGATGCTGGCCTGGGAAGTCGAGCCGTTGGAGCTGAGCACTTCAGAAACCGCGCGGATCGCATAGGGGAACTCCTCTTCCGAGGGGAGCATGGGCAGAATCGCCCGCTCTGCCAGAGCGCCATGACCCACTTCTCTTCTGTTCGTGCTGCGCAGCGGCTTTGCCTCGCCCGTGGAATAGGGCGGCATATTATACTGATGCATATAGCGCTTGAAGGTATCTTCCGAGATGCCGTCCAGCGTCTGGCCGTCGCCGATGGGCCCCAGCGTTACCAGGTTCATCACCTGCGTCTGGCCGCGGGTAAAGACGGCGCTGCCGTGCGTTCTGGGCATGATGCCCGCTTCGCACCAAATGGGGCGGACGTCCTCATAGCCTCTGCCATCCGGCCGGATGCCGTCGTTGGCGATTTTCTTGCGGACAATCTCCTTCATAATCGCATAAAGGCTGTTATGAATATCCGCCTTGCTGTCCGGATATTCCTCTGCGAAATACTCCACAGCCTCCTGCTTGACCTGCTTTTCGCGGGTTTCGCGCTCGGTGCGGCTGGTGGTATCCATCGCCCAAACCATGCGGTCGTAGAACTTTTCGCGCACGGCCGCATCCAGCTCTTCGGAAACGTGATAGAGCTCATATTCCTGCTCGGGCTTGCCGATATCTGCCTTGATGCCTTCGATGAAGGCACAGATTTTCTTGACTTCCTCATGCGCCAGCAGAATTGCCTCCAGCATCTCTGCCTCGCTGACTTCGTTCGCCCCGGCTTCAACCATCATAACGGCGTCTTTTGTGCCGGCGACAGTCAGGTGCATACGGCTCTTAGCGCGCTGCTCGCTGTTTGGGTTGATGATAAACTGCCCGTCCACATAACCGACGACAACCGAGCCCGTCGGCCCCATGAAGGGAAGCCCGGAAATGGAAAGCGCAACCGAGGAGCCGATCATGCCAAGGATTTCCGGCGGCACATCCGGATCCACGGAGAGCACCGTAACGATCACCTGAACGTCGTTATAATAGCCCTTGGGGAAGAGCGGCCGCAGCGGCCGGTCGATCAGGCGGCAGGCCAGAATTGCCTTTTCAGAGGGGCGCCCCTCCCGCTTGATGAATCCCCCGGGGATTTTGCCTACAGCATACATTTTCTCTTCAAACTCGATGCTGAGCGGGAAGAAATCCACGCCGTCTCTCGGGTTTTCAGAAGCCGTCGCATTGACGAGGACAACCGTATCCCCGCAGCGCACAATGCAGGAGCCATCTGCCTGAGAGCAGTATTTGCCGGATTCGACAATGAGCTCTCTGCCGCCCAGCTCCATCTTATACACATGATTTTCTTGCATGTTACCTCCTCGCAGGCACCTGCCTGCCTCTTTATCTTCCATTTTAATTGGATACAAACTCGTGTTCCCGGCTCTCCGGGCGGGGCAAATACCCTCCATTTAAAAGGATAGAGCGGTTAGAAACCGCTCTATAAGGTCAGTAAATGACGGGCCGTTATTTTCTCAGGCCGAGTTTTGCGATAAGCGTACGATAGCGCTCGATGTCCTTGCTCTTCAGATAGTTGAGCAGGCCTTTTCTGCGGCCGACCATCTTGAGCAAGCCGCGGCGTGAATGGTGATCCTTCGCGTTGGTTTTGAAGTGCTCGTTCAGGTGATTGATGCGCGCGGTAAGCAGTGCAACCTGAACCTCAGGCGAGCCCGTGTCTCCCTCGTGCGTCGCATACTCTGCAATAATAGCTGCCTTATCGATCTGTCCCATTGTAGTGTTACCTCCATACATGTTATAATCGCCGGAAACATTGCTTTGCGCCGGGAAAGCATCAAAACAAAGCGACCGGTTCTCTACGCTTTTTCTATTCTAACACATCGCCTGCGGCTTGTAAACCCCTTTGCCATGCGTTTTTCACACATTCCTCTGCCCGCCGCTTATCCTGCGCAATCTGACTGGTCAGCGCATCCAGGCCGTCAAACTTCTGCTCCCCGCGCAAAAACTCCACCAGGCGCAAGCAGGCTTTTTTTCCATAGGCATCTTCCGAAAAGCCGATGAGGTTGCTCTCGACGGAAAGCATATCTCCGTCTTTTACCGTCGGGCGAATGCCGATATTTACAACCGCGGCATAGCGCTTTCCATCCAGCTCCGCCTCCGCCGCATAGACGCCGTGCCTTGGCATGAGCTTGCACTCCGGCGGATAGAAATTCAGCGTGGGAAAGCCCAGTTTGCGCCCAAGCTGCTTGCCGTGCGCCACGATCCCGGCAATCTCATACGGCCTGCCCAGAAGCTCCTGCGCCTGCGCAATCTCGCCCTGCCGCAGCGCAGCGCGGATGCGCGTGCTGGAAACCGGCTCGCCCCCCAGCAGATAGGGTTCCTGCTCGTAAACCGCCGCACCGTATTGCTCTGCGGCTTTTTTGAGATACTGCGGCGTTCCCTGGGCGCTTTTTCCAAAGCGGAAGTTGAATCCCACCACAACCGCTTTTGCCCGCAGCTGCTCAAACAGCAGCTTTGCGAAGGCCTCCCGCTCCAGTCCTGCAATGGCGCCGTCGAACTTTGGCATATACAGCAGGTCCACGCCCAGCCTCTCAAACGCCGCCTCCTTTTCCTCGGGCAAAAAGAGCATCCCCTGCTCGCCGCCAAAATAGGATGAAGGGAGATTTTCAAAGGTAAAAACCAGCGTGCGCAGCCCCTCATCCGCTTGGCGTTTGAGCTTTTCCAGCACGCTTTGGTGCCCCAGATGCAGGCCGTCGAACGTGCCCAAAGCGACCGCCGTATCGCAGTTCGCTCGGCACTGCCCCAATCTTTCCATCCCGCTTCCCCCTTTCCTGCTCTAGTATAGCGGCGTCACCAGCCGCAAAATGCCTTCCTGGCATTCTCCAATTCCGTAAAACTGCTCCCCGCAGTAGAGCCGAAAACGCTGTTCCGGCGCATCGCAGGGAATTTTTTGCCCGTTTTGCAGTGCAAAATGATGCCGCGCCGAAAGCCGCACTTCCGGCAGCTCCATCAGCGCCCCCTCCGGGCTCTGCACAAAGGAGAAATCCCCCGCCGCGGCCAGAGCCTTGAGCTCGTCCACCGTATAAGCCTGCCCAACCTCAAAGCCGCCGGATGCCGTGCGCATCAGAAAAGAGGTATGCGCAATCTCTCCCATGCTTTTGGCAATATCCTCCAGCAGTGTGCGAATATAGGTCCCCTTGGAGCAGGCAACCTCCAGCAGGAAGCGGTTTTCTCCCGTCTGCGCCAGCAAATCAATGCCAAAAATCTGCACCCGCCGCACCTTTTTGCGGATTTCCACTCCCTTGCGCGCCAGCTGATAAGCCGGCCGGCCGCCAATCTTGACGGCCGAATAGTCCGGCGGAATCTGCTTGATCTCTCCAAGGAACGCCGGGATCGCCTGCATGAGGCGCTCCCGGCTCACACTGCAGGCTCTCTCTTCCAAGACCTGCCCATAGCTATCCAGCGTATCTGTCCGCTTGCCAAAAGCGATCTCCGCGCGGTAGCGCTTGGCGTGGTTCATCAGAAAATCCGAAAGCCGGGCAGATCGCCCGGCCAGTACAACAAGAACACCGGCCGCTCCGGGATCCAACGTTCCCGCGTGGCCCACGCGCTTTTCATTCAAAAGTTTTCGCAAAAAAACCGTCGCACCATTGGAAGACATGCCCGGCGGTTTTAATAGATTGATGATTCCGTTCATAAATACTTTCTCGCCGCGCAAAGGATTTGCCGCTTTGCCGCCTCGATTCCTCCCGTCAGGGAACAGCCCGCGGCCTGCTTATGCCCGCCGCCGCCAAACTCCTGCGCCAGCGCCGAGACGTCTGCATACTGGTTGCTGCGCAGGCTGGCGCGGAACTTCTCATCCTCCGCATCCGTCTGCCGCAGAAAAATGGCAATTTCAACGCCGATGATATCCCGGGCATAGTTGACCACTTCGTCGCAGTCCTCCCTCTTGGCACCTAACTGCTGATAATCGCTGCGCAAAACATAGGTGATGGCAATCTTGCCGTCCCCAGACAGCTCCAGCCGCTCGATGGCGCGGCCGATCAGCTTGGTTGCCCCAAGCGTCTTTTCCCGGTAAAGCGTCTTGTTCAGCGCGGGGATATCCGCCCCGAGTCTGCGCAGTTTAGCCGCGGCCAGAAGAGCCGCCTCATCCGTGTTGGAATAGGAGAAATTGCCCGTATCTGTGGAGATAGCCGCATAGAGCAAATTGGCCATTTCCGCCGTGATGCCGCATCCAAGCGCCTCCAAAAGCTCCAGAATAATCTGCCCGGTCGCCCCATAGGGCAGCACCAGATTTCTCTTTGCAAATCCGGTATTGGTCGGGTGGTGATCGATGACGATGGTATTCTCATTCTGCGAAAATACCGCGCCCAAATCCCCCAGCCGGGAGAGATCGCCGCAGTCTACCGCGATCACAGCACCATATGCGCGCTGTTCCACCTGCTCGCTGGGCGTAATGGGAAAGGCGACCGGCATAAACGCCAGCTTTTCGGGCAAAACGCCATGCAGGCCAAACACCACCTTCTTGCCCAGTTCCTTCAGCCCCAGGCAAAGCGCCAGGCTGCTGCCCACGGTATCCCCGTCCGGGCTGACATGCCCAATGACGAGAAAATCATCGCAGGCGTTTATCTGCTCTAAAATGCCCTGCCAGCTCTGATTAAGCGTCATCCTGCTCTTCCTCGCCGCGCTGTTCTGCGTTTTTCCGATCCTTTGCCGTAACCTCGTCGATGAGTTTGGAGATCTTCGCGCTGTACTCGATGGAATCGTCGTGCACGAACGTCATCACAGGCATTCTGCGCAGGCGGATCATCCCGTTCAGTTTCGCGCGCAGAAAAGGCTCTGCGCTCTCCAGCGCCTCCATCGTCGAAGCGACCTTTTCCGGCGTGTCGTAAATGCTCACGTAGACCTTGGCGTATTTGAGATCCTGCGTTACCGAGACCTTGCTGACGCTGGCCATCTTGCTCATGCGCGGATCTTTGAGCTCCGTGAGCAGCAGCTCGCCCAGCGCCCGCCGGAATTCCCCGTCTATCCTGGCTTCCCTTAGCTTACTCATATTCTAACCTTTAAGGGCTACCGCTCAACTTCTACAATCTCATAGACTTCGAGGATATCCCCTTCCTTAATATCATTAAAGTTTTCCAGCGTGAGGCCGCATTCGTATCCCGCCTGCACTTCCTTTGCGTCGTCCTTAAAGCGCTTGAGAGAGGAGAGCTGGCCTTCGAAAGCCACAACGCCGTCCCGCAGCAAACGCACGCTTGCGTTGCGCGCAATCTTGCCGTCCGTCACATAGCTTCCGGCAATCGTCCCGACGCCAGACGCCTTGAACGTCTGCCGCACTTCCACATGCCCGATGACATTTTCCTTGAACTCGGGCGCCAAAAGGCCCTTCATCGCCTTTTCCACATCTTCGATGGCGTTGTAGATGATGCGGTATGTGCGGATATCCACGTTCTCCCGCTCCGCCGCCGCAGAGACGTTCGCATCCGGGCGGACGTTGAAGCCAATGATGATGGCGTTGCTGGCCGAAGCGAGCAAAACGTCCGTCTCGCTGATGGCGCCGACGCCGCCGTGAATCACACGCACACGCACTTCGTCGTTGGAGAGTTTTTCCAGAGACTGCCGCAGCGCCTCCACAGAGCCTTGCACATCCGCCTTGACCACCAGGTTGAGATCCTTGATCTCGCCCTCGGCAATCTTGGAGAACAGATCGTCCAGGGAGACTTTCGCCATGCTCTTGAGCTTCTCCGCCTTGAGCTTATCCTTGCGCTCCTCGGCCACCTGCTTGGAGAGACGATCCTGCTCGACAGCATTGATAATATCGCCTGCTTCCGGCACCTCGGAAAACCCGATGACCTCGACCGGCATAGAGGGGCCTGCCTCGGTAACCGCGTTGCCGCTGTCGTCCAGCATGGCGCGGACGCGCCCATATGCCGTTCCGGCAACGATGGTATCCTGCACGCGCAGTGTGCCGTTCTGCACGAGCACCGTCGCCACCGGTCCGCGGCCCTTATCCAGCCGCGCTTCGATGATGGTGCCCTTGGCCATGCGGTCGGGGTTTGCCTTGAGCTCTGCCACATCCGCCACCAGCAGAATCATTTCCAGCAGCTGATCCAGACCCTCTTTTGTCAGCGCAGAGACGGGCACCATGATGGTATCGCCGCCCCACTCTTCCGAAACAAGGCCGTATTCCGTCAGCTCCTGCTTGATGCGCTCCACGTTCGCGCCCACTTTATCGATTTTATTGATGGCCACAATGACGGGAACCTTTGCAGACTTCGCGTGGTTGATGGCCTCAATCGTCTGCGGCATGACGCCGTCATCCGCTGCGACAACCAGAATCGCAATATCCGTCGCCTGGGCGCCTCTGGCGCGCATGGCCGTAAAGGCGGCGTGGCCGGGGGTATCCAGGAAGGTGATGGATTTCTCCTTGATGCTGATGGTATAAGCGCCGATATGCTGCGTAATGCCGCCAGCCTCGCCCTGCTGCACTTTGGTCTCCCGAATCGCATCCAGCAGGGAGGTTTTGCCGTGGTCGACGTGGCCCATGATGGTAACGACGGGCGGCCGCGTGATGAGGCTAGCCTCATCGTCCGGGGTATCCTCGGCGATGAGCGCGCTCTCTGCGGTCTGCTCCTCTTTCTGCTCCACCTCGATGCCAAATTCTCCCGCGACCAGCGAAGCTGTGTCGTAGTCGATCTCCGAGTTGATGGTGCACATCATGCCCAGCAACATGAGCTTTTTGATGATCTCCGCGACGGGTTTGCCCGTCTTTTCGGCGAACGCCTTGACGGAAATCGTGTCGCCCGTAATCGTAATATTGGTTACAACAATGGGCTGGATGGGCTGCGCCACTTTGTGCATCTTATTGGGCTTGCGCTTGCGCGAACCCATCTGGAATTCTTCGTCAATATAGACGTTCTTATTCTTCAGAGCTGGGCGGCGCTTGCGCTCATTGTTCTCCTCCGGGCGCTTTTTCTTGTTGTCGTGCAGATTCGGCTTGGGCGCAATGGCTGCAAACCCACCCTTATCCGCAGGCTTGCGGCTGGGGGCCGAGCGGCGTGCTGGCGCCTCATCCTTATCTTTGTCAAAACCGCCGGGATTATACCCGCCGCGGCCGCCTTGGTAGCCGCCCTGCCGGTTTTGATAACCACCCTGCTGGCGGTTCTGGTAGCCGCCCTGGCCCTGCCGGCCCTGATAGCCGCCCTGGCCGTTTCTCTGGCCGCCTTGCCCCGTGCGCTGATAGCCATTCTGCTGGCGGTTCTGATAGCGCTCCTGGTTCAGGCGCGACTGCTCTGCGCTCTGGCGCGCAAGCTCTTTTCTTCTCTCTTCGCGCTTCTGCTGCTCCAGCTCCTCTTCTTTTGCCGAGCGCACGACGCGGATTTTAGGCATGGAAAGATCCAGCTGCCCGGGCAGGACAACCTTCTTCTTTTCTTCCTTTGCAGGCGCCGCGTTCTTTTGGGGCGCAGCCGCCTTCTCCTTTGCCTGAGGCGCCGTCTGCTGGCGCACCTCTTTTTTCTCTTTCTTTTCCATCTCGATCGTTACCGGCTTCTCCTCTACCTGCGGTTGCTCTATTTTTTGCTCGGAAGCAGCTGGTTTTTGCTTTGCTGCCGGCTCTTCCTGCTTTTGAACCAAAACGCCGGGATCAGCCGCCGGCGCGGCAGCTTCCTGCTTTGCCTCAGCCTTAGGCTCTGCCGGCGCGCCTGGCTCTGGCAAATCCTCGGCCTTCTGCGCCTCATCCCGCCTGCGAATGCGCCCTAAGAGTTCTTCCTCCAAGCGGCGGACATCTTTGAGCTGGTTTTTCGCGCTGTCGGCAACCTGGCCGGCCTGTTCCAGCGCTCCTTTCGCATAGGTATTTAAATTCTTGTGCAGTTCTAAAATATTCAGTTTGCTCAAACAGTTACACCTCCGCGCCGCTGCGCCTGTAAAAATATCTCCTGCAAGCGTTTGGAAAACGCCTGCCCCATGACTCCAACTATCTTGCTCTGCTTGCCAATCGCCGCGCCCAGCCGCTGCGGCGGGCCTGCCAGCAAAAACGGAATGCGGTGCGCCTTGCATAGGCGCTCCATCTCTTCCTGCGCCCTGGCGCTCAGTGCCTCGTCTGCCACAACCAGCAGCACTTTTCCCCTGCGCAGGCCCTGCTCAACCGCAAAGCTGCCGCATGCAAGCGCCCCTGCCTTTCTGGCAAACCCCAGCATCGCATAAAAATCATCCTGTAATTTCACGCCTTAGGATCACCCGCTTTATCTCAGATGCCATCTCTTCCGTCAGCTCGCATTCCAGCGCACGCTGAAGCGCCCGGCTCTTGACTGCCTTTTCCAGGCACTGCACGGATGGGCATAAATAAGCGCCGCGGCCCTGAGCCTTTCCCGTCAAATCCACCCCGACGCTGCCCTCTTTATTGCGCACAATGCGGATCAGTTCTTTTTTGGGCTTTCCCTGCCTGCATGCCACGCACATGCGCACAGGCACTTTCTTCTGCTTCAAATTTCCTTACTCCTCAATCTCCGAATCCTCTTCCGGCATATCGTCAAAAGAGAAATCATCCTCGTCGTAATATTCATCGACAGGCGGCAAATCGAACAGCCCTTCGCCCTCGCCGAACATATCGCCCGCAACCTGCGACTGGCATTTGATGTCGATCTTATAACCCGTGAGTTTTGCCGCAAGCCGGGCGTTCTGGCCTTCCTTGCCGATGGCCAGCGAGAGCTGATAATCCGGCACAATCACCTGCGCCGCGCGCTCTTCTTCGATCACCCGCGCCATGATCACCTTTGCCGGGCGCAGGGCGCTGGCGATAAACTCCGCCGTATCCCCGTGCCAGCTGATGACGTCGATGCGCTCGCCCGAAAGCTCTTCCACAACGCGCTCGATGCGGCTGCCCTTGGGGCCGACGCACGCGCCTACGCAGTCCACGTTGGGATCCTCGCTGTAAACGGCGATTTTGCTTCTATGGCCCGCCTCTCTGGCGATGCTCTTGATGATGACGGTGTTGGAAGCGATTTCCGGCACTTCCAGCTCCAAAAGCCGCTTGAGCAGCCCCGGATGCGAGCGGGAGACGACGATCTGCGCTCCCTTTGCCGCGTCTTTGACTTCGATGACATAAACCTTCAGGCGCGTCCCGATATCATAGCGCTCGCCGGGAATCGTCTCCTTCATGGGCAGCATGCCCTCCACCCGGCCAAGATCCAGATAGTAGCAGCCGCGCTCCTGACGGACGACGGTGCCCGTCATGATCTCGCTCTCTTTGTCGATATACTGCTCATAGATCACGCCGCGCTCGGCCTCGCGGATGCGCTGCACGACAACCTGCTTGGCCGTCTGCGCTGCAATGCGGCCGAAGGAGGCCGGCGTAACTTCCTCTTCGATGGTATCGCCAATCTCATACGCTTCGTTGATGGCCCGCGCCTCGTCCAGGCTGACTTCAAAGGAAGGATCGAACACCTCTTCCACCACTTCCTTCTCTGCATAGACGGCAATCGCGCCCGTCTGCTCATCAATCTCCACCCGGGCATCCTGCGTAATGCCGAAATTGCGTTTATATGCGGAAATCAGCGCTGTTTTAATCGCGTCCAGCAGCGTCTGCTTGTCAATCCCTTTTTCCTGCTCCAGCTCTTCCAGAGCTTCCATAAATTCCTGGTTCATCGTAACCCTCCTAAAACTCGATATGCGGCCGAATGAGCGCAATCTTCTCTCTGCCCAGCTCCAGTTCCTGCCCCTTTTCCATTTGCAGGCGAACGGCGCTCTCATCATACCCAACTAAAACCGCCGTGATCTCTTTTTTGCCGTTCAGCTTTTCATAGAGCTTCAAATCCACTTTGGTCTGCAACGCCTTCTCAAAATCCCTCGGTTTTTTGAGCGGGCGGTCGATGCCCGGCGAAGAAACACAAAAAACATATGCGTGAGCAATCGGGTCGGCTTCATCGATGATGGGCTCCACCGCCAGGCTGACGGCCTCGCAGTCGTCCAGCGTGACGCCGCCCTGCCCGTCGATATAGACGACCAGCTCATCATCCTGCCCTTTTACTTTCGCATACTCCACATCTACCAGCTCATAGCCCATCTGCTCTATCTTTGCGCCCACGAGCCGTTCAATCTGTTCCTCAATTTTTCTGGACAACGATGTTCCTCCCAAAGCTTTTCAATCAGGGGCTTGCCCCGTCATTTCACGCGGCAAGCCGCGGCCTTGCCGCGCTTCAGTCATCGGAAAATTGCATCCCCGCTGATTGAAAAATGGCGCCCGCCTCCTAAGAGGCGGGGGACATCTTGCCTAAGTTATAAAGGAAAGAGTGGGCGAAACCCCACTCTCTGTCAGAGCACTATTGCTGGCCTTATTCTAGCATAAGAAAACGGCGTTTACAAGCGTTTTTGGCAAAAACTATGCGTTTTGCCCCAGCTTTTCCGCCCTTTTGCCAGGCTCAGAGGGCCACAGGCGCCGCATCAGCAGAAAATCTGCGCGCCGTGCATGCTCTTTTCATCCAAAATGACGGATACTTTGCATTCTCCCGAGCTGAGGTTGCGGTTCCCCTTTAAGTAGAACTGCTTTCCTTCGTATAGCTTTAGGATTGCCTGATTTTGATTATTGCATTCCTCAATATATTTTGCCGCCGCCGGGGAAACTTCCACGAGATAGCGGGAGGAATCCTTGGCCAGCACATACCGGTTCACTTCCCGGCGCACGCGCATGGCCATAGCCTGGGGGGAATAGACTTTCCCGCTGGAGCCGCAGCGCTTGCAGTCCTCTAAAAGCAGTGCAGAGAGCTTGCGGCGCACTTTTTTGCGCGTCATCTCCACCAGCCCAAGGCCGGTAAAGCCCACGACGTTGGTCTTGGTGCGGTCTGCCCGGAGCGCCTCCTCCAGCGCCGCGACGACCCTCGCCTCGTTCTCTTCGCCTTCCATATCCACAAAATCGATGATCACCATGCCGCCGATATCCCGCAGCCGCAGCTGGCGCGCGATCTCCTTGGCCGCCTCGATATTCGTGTTGACGATGGTCTCCTGCAAATCGTCCTCGCCGACGTATTTTCCCGTGTTGACGTCGATGACGGTCAGCGCCTCAGTCTCCTCGATATAGAGATAGACCCCGTTGTCCAGCCAGACTTTTTTGGAAAGCGCCTTTTCCACTTTGGGCTCGATGCCATAGAGATCGAAAATATTGTCGGGCTTGGCGAAGTATTCCACCCGGTCCGCCAGCGCAGGCGTCGTAATCTCCACCACCGCCAGCACTTTTTCGTAGTAATCCTTGTCGTTGATCACAAAGCGGTCCACATCTTCAGTAAACATATCCCGCACTGTGCGGAAGAGCAGCGTCTCCTCGGAATGGATGAGCCTGGGCGCCGAGACGAAATCCGCCTTATCCTGAATCTTGCCCCAGAGCCGCGCCAGGAAGTTGACCTCCCCCGCCAGCTTCTCTTCCGAACAGCCCACGGCCGCCGTGCGCACGATGATGCCCATGCCCTCCGGCTTGTATTTTTCCATGATCGTCTTGAGGCGCTCGCGCTCGGCCTCGTCTTCGATGCGGCGGGAAACGCCCACATGATCCACCGTCGGCATGAGCACGATCATCCGGCCGGGCAGCGTGATATGCGTCGTTACCCGGGCGCCCTTGGTGCCGCCCGGCTGCTTTAGCACCTGCACCATGATCTCCTGATTCTGCTTTAGCAAGTATTTGATATTGGTATTTTTCAGCTCGCGATCCACATTGGCCCGCTCGCCCTGGAACTCAAAGTCGGATTTATCCGCCAGAATATCGCCGGCATAGAGAAACGCGTTCTTTTCCAGGCCCACGTCCACAAACGCCGCCTGCATGCCCGGCAGAATATTCTCCACTCTGCCCTTGTAGATATTGCCGACGAGCCGCTCGTTGCCGCGGAATTCCACCTGTATCTCTGCCAGCTCCCCATCCTCCAGCAGAGCGACTCTCGCCTCATGCGGGTTGACGTCTGCGATGATCTCTCTTTTCATCCAAAACCCTCCACTCATAAAAACTATACAAAAAGCTCAGACAGAGCTTTATATTCTCCATTTTGCCCGGCGTATAAATCCTTGCGCACGACCCGCATCTGCTCCAGGCCGCCCAGCCTCTTTTCCGCCTCGGCAATCAAAAGCTTGGGCGTTACGGTTTCAGCCCCGAAATTGCCCAGCATCAGCTGAATGGACTGCCCTATCTTTGCCTCATAGATGAGCGGGCGCAAGTCCATCTGCCGCGTCTTTCCTTTTCTCTGCTTCTCGATGACAAAGCTCTCCTGCTCCAGCAGCTGCGCGAGCCACGCCGAAAAAGCCGCATCCGGCTCTATGATCTCGTATTCCGCCCGCACGGCCAGCGCCATCAGCTTGCCCATGCCCTCGGGCAGCCTGCCTAGTTCACAGACGGCAAACCCGGCTGGCATCTGCTCTGCCAGCGCCCTTTTGGCGGCGGCGCAGTCCAAATCTTCCTGCACCTGCAATTCAAAATAGTCCCCTTCCGTCTCCAGGCCAACGGCCATGGCGGAAGCAAATGCCATGTTCATATGCGGGTGAAACCCGCTGGAATACTGCGCCGGGATGCCTGCCCGGCGAACTGCCCGGGAAAACATATCCTGCAAATCCAGATGTGATAAAAAGCGGCCAAGGCCCGTTCTGCTAAATTTTACTCCGATTCTCATTGTCTGCAAAACCTCCCCAGCCCGCATCCCTGGCAGCCTTCCCGGCAGTCCGGCGTGGTTTTCGCCGCCTTTGCCTGGGCGAGCTCGCGCTTTAAATAGCGCGGGGAAATATAGGCGTCGATATGGCTCCAGGGCAGAATCTCGTCCAGATCCCGCTCCCGGCAGGCATAGAAATCTGGGTCGATTCCGGCCTGTTCAAAGGCCTTGTCGTATGCCTCCTGGCAAAACTGATCCTGCCAGGAATCGAACTGCGCCCCGTTTTTGCGCGCGTAGTAGAGCACATCGCAAAGCCGGCGGTCTCCTCTGGCGAAAACCGCCTCCAAATAGGAGAGCGGCGTATCGTGATAGCTGTACTTTACGCCGCGCATGCGCAGTTTTTCCTTTAAATAGCGGTGTTTTTCCCGCAGGGAATCGCCGCTGTCCTGCGCCTCCCACTGGAAGGGTGTAAAGGGCTTAGGCACAAAAGACGCCGTGCTGACGTTGATCTGAAGGCTGCCCCGGCGCAGTTCTTTTGGCACCTGCCCAAACACGCTCTTTATTTTCAGAACCAAATCGGCGATGCCGTCCAGATCTTCATAGGTCTCCGTGGGCAGGCCGATCATGAAATAGAGCTTGATGGTGGTCGCGCCGCTCTCAAACGCATAGCGGACGCCCCGCAGAATCTCCTCTTCGGTAATATTTTTATTGATGACGTCCCGCAGCCGCTGTGTCCCGGCCTCGGGCGCAAAGGTAAAGCTCTGTTTGCGGGCGCTCTGCATGCGCTTTGCGTATTCCTTTTGGAAGGAATCCACCCGCAGAGAGGGCAGCGAGATACTCACGCGCTTTTGCTCGAACTCGTCAAACAGCCGCTCTGCCAGCTCCTCTATGCCGCTGTAATCCCCCGAGCTCAGCGAAGAGAGCGAAATCTCCTCATAGCCCGTGCGGTCAATCAAATCCCTCGCCTGCTCGCACAGCGTCTGCACGCTCTTCTCCCGCACCGGCCGGTAGATGAACCCCGCCTGGCAGAACCGGCAGCCCCGGGTGCACCCGCGGAAAATCTCCAGCGTAACTCGGTCGTGCACAATGCCGACGTTTGGCACAATCAGCTTGTCCGGAAAATAGGCCGAATCCATATCCAGAAGAAAGCGCTTGCGCACGGGCAGGTTTTCTCCCCGGATTTGTGCAACCGTCCCATCCTCCCGGTAGGTAAACTCCACCAGCGAGGGGACATAGACGCCCTCAATGCGCGCCGCCTCCTGCAAAAATTTCTCTTTGCAGAAGCCCTGCTCTTTATGCGCCGCATAGAGATCCAGCAGCTCCATATTGACCTGCTCTCCCTCGCCGATGATGAACAGATCGATAAAATCCGCCAAAGGCTCTGGGTTATAGGTGCAGGTTCCTCCGGCTATGATGAGCGGATAGCTCTCGTCTCTCTCCCGGCTTCTCAGCGGGATGCCCGAAAGCTCCATCATGCGCAGCACAGTCGTGTAGCACATCTCATAGGAGAGGTTAAAACCGACGATATCAAATTCGCCGGCCGCAGTATATGTTTCCAAAGAAAAAAGAGGAATCCCCTCTTTTTCCATCTGCTGCTGCATATCCGGGAAGGGGGCAT
This sequence comes from uncultured Clostridia bacterium, assembly GCA_947063485.1. GTDB lineage: Bacteria > Bacillota > Clostridia > Christensenellales > Christensenellaceae > QANA01. Next base: position 18,699 of record CAMSSU010000007.1, read on the forward strand.
AGGCCCGCTCCGCATAGGTGTCCTCTCTCTCGTTGGTCAGATGATACAGGATAACGCTCCCAAGGTGAGACATCCCCACCTCGTAAATATCCGGAAAAGCGAACAAAAAGCGGATAGGCACATCCGTCCGCTTTCTGGCAATCCCAACTTCTCCCCCAATATATCTGCCCGGTTTTTCCACCAGGGGCAGGATTTTCTCTAGCTTTTTCAGGTCGATCAAAATTTCCTCCCGGAGGGCTTTCCGGCCTGCGGCTTTTTTCCGGCAAACGCCGCGCCAAACTCGCCATGCACCGCCCGTATATAAACTGTTCTTGTATTATAACATTATCTCTGCCAAGGGTCAAACACTGCGCCGCAGTTTTGCAATTTCCCGCAATTTCTCCCCGCTGCCCCGGGAAAGCGCGTAATCCATAATCTCGCCTTCGCCCAGCGTCCCAAGCAGGCGCATATCGTCATCCAGGATATAGAGCAGGTTGTAGCTTCTGGCATCCATGCGCGCGATGGCGTCGCCCAGGCTGCGCTCCCCGCAGACCGCCGTGCCCCGCACCTGCGCACTGCCGCGCCGGAAAATCTCCCTGCGCTTATGCAGCGTATCCTGCATCACACAAACCGGCGCCGCATGGTAGTGCTTCGCCGATGCAAAAATCATAAAACTGCCCATGAGCAGGATGGTGGGATTGGGCGTCCCGGTCAGCCAGAAATGCACGCCCAGCCCGGTTACGCCCAGCCCCGTGAGCACGCCCATGGCGCTGACCAGCCGCACGCACAGCAGCCTCGGCATCGCATAAGAGAGCACACAGCAGAGCACTCTCCCGCCGTCCATGGGAAGCGCCGGGAGCAGATTGACCGCCGTCAGCGAGAGGTTCGAGCGGTAAAGCGCGGCGAGAAAGGTGTCCTCCGCCGTGACGTCCGCGCCAAACTGCAGCAGCGCCGCCAGCGCCAGGTTTGCCAAAGGCCCGGCGGCGGCCATGGCGATCTCCGCCCCCGGGCTGACCACCGCAAAACTCTCGATATGCGCCGTGCATCCAAAGGGCATCAGCTCCAGGCTCCGCACGCGCACGCCCATCGCCTGCGCCATGACGGCATGAGCGCTCTCGTGCAGCAGCAGCGCCAGGCAGAAGGCCAATATCGCCTCGACCCCGCTCACATAGCCCATGAGAAAGACAACCGGAATAAAGATAAAATTAACTTCCAGCCTGCCCCCAAAAAACTTGCTACTCAATTTGCGCTGATGCCTCTGTCATATCCTGCATGCTCAGGGAATCCACATAGCCAATGCCGCTCACCGTCTCCAGGCAGAGCACTTCTCCCGAAAGCTGGCCCAGCATATCCGAATTCCTCACCTGATCGCCTGCCGAAACACTGGGGATTACGCCGGAATATGTGCTCTTTGTGCCGTTGATATTCTCGACGACCACGCTGTCGCTGGTGGTTTTTACCACGACACCCGGCAGAATCGCGCTCACTCTGGCGCTTCCCTCGCCCTTGATGCTGACGTCCTTGCCGCTGTCCGAGAAGGATTCCACAACCTCGCCTTCCAAAGGCAAGCTGTAAAGCGAGCCCGAAACGCTCACTACATCCCCCTGCTGCCCGCTGACGAACTTCAGCTGGCCGATATCATCGTCTTTTTCCAGCTCACTGCCCGTGGCGCTCTCGACGCCGCCGATGATCTGGTTGGAAACCGCCGTATCCATGCTTTTCACAGCCCAGATGCCCAGCGCCAGCACAGCGCATACCATCGCCCGGCGCGCCAGCTTGCGGTAGCCCTCCGGCGCCTCCTGCACCTTTTTACGGACACTCTTCCATCCGCTTTTCAGTTCCAGCAGACTGCCGCTCGGCTCTTCTTCCACCCTCTGCGGGCGCTGGACCATCGTTCCTCTTTTGCTGGAAATAAATTCACTGTTCGCCGTTTTCCGGTTTTCTGCCATAATCAATATCCCTCCTTGCCTTTCGGGTGTAATAATCTATACTCACCCAGCCGGAAAAATATTTCTGTTTTCTCTTCTTTCACGATTTGTTCATTTGCCAGAAATGGGCTGCTGCGGTATAATAGACGCACGGCTTAAACGGAAGGGCAAAACCCTTCCGAAGCCTGAGCGTTCATTGACGGCTGCCGTCGTCGCACGATGCGCGCCGCCGCCATGGTATAATAACCTCACGGCACTGATGAAAAGGTCAAGGGCAATGGATAATCATGGGGGGCAAGCCCCCATACCCCTTTACTTATTTTTAAAAATTGGATTGCGGGGAAAGCCGGTTCGCATGGCGGCTGGAAACGAGAGAGTATCTGCCCGCTGGCAAATATGATTCGCAAGCAAGGCAAACACGTTCTGTGCGAGCATGTACGAACTGACAAGCTGACTTCCGGCTTCGCGTGTGGTGATGGCAGATTTCACCACTCTACCAATCGGGCGGAACGACACGAGCGGCGATGAAAAGTTTCGCTGTGTTCCATCATTCGGGTGCCGCTTTGCCGCGGCCAAGACCCTCTATTATCCCAACGAAAGGAATTCTTATGAGCCCGAAAAATAAGAATTATGATATTCTAAAGCGCATCGACTGGATCACCGTCCTGCTGACGCTTGGTCTGGCCTTTTTTGGCATGATCGCCATCGCCAGCGCGACCTGCACTGCCTTTGATCCCGATACACAGACGTTCCTCGAATATGTCGGCAGCCTAAGTTCCAGCCTGCCGCTGACGCAGTTTATCTATTTCTGCCTGGGCGTCATCCTCATCATCGTCCTGTTGTTCGTGGACTACAGCAATATCCGCGAGTTTTGCAATATCATCTACTGGGGTTGTGTCGCACTGCTGGTGATAACGCTGATTTTCGGCGCCAATCAGCGCGGTCTGAAGGGCTGGCTGCGCATCGGATCCGTCGGCATCCAGACCAGCGAGATCTGCAAGCCGCTCATCATCCTGGTGCTGGCGCGCGAGTTCGCCGAGCGCACAGAGAATAAGAGCGGCGGCATCGAAAAATTCCGGGATCTGTTCCCCATTCTCTGGCGGTTTCTCATCCCCGTCGTGCTCATCGCGGCCCAGCCGGATTTGGGCACGGCCATGGTCTATCTGTTCATTCTCATGGGCCTGCTGTTCATGTCTAAAACCAGCTTTAAAATTCTCGGGCCCATGTTTGGCGCGGCGCTGGCCATGCTGCCTATCGCCTGGCTGCTGATGAGCGAAGATCAGAAGGGGCGCATCGAGGTCTTCTTCGATCCCAGCAAAGATCCCGAGGGCAAAGGGTTCAACGTCATTCGGGCTAAAACCGTCTCCAGCTCCGGGGGATTCCGCGGCAAGGGCTTTTTCTCACAAGATCTGCTCACTCAGCAATCCAATTTTCTGCCCGAAGATCATACGGATTTCATCTTTTCCAGCACAACTGAAGCCGTCGGCTTTGTCGGCGCAATTCTGCTGGTCGGCGCATATCTTTTTCTCATCTATCATCTCTTCCGCATCTCCATGCGCGCCCGGGATGATTTCGGCATGTATATCATCGTTGGCGTGGCATGTATGCTGTTCTTCCATGTGTTTGAAAATATCGGTATGAATATCGGCGTCATGCCCGTAACGGGCATCCCGCTGCCGCTGGTCAGCTATGGCGGCTCGAATCTGCTGGCAACGCTTATAAGCATTGGGCTTGTGCTTAACGTCTATCTGCGCTCCCAAAGGCGAACGCCGCTCTAATCTGCCCTCTGTCTGTACCCATGCCCCGCCTGCCAAAATGGCCGGCGGGGCTCTTTTTATTGCAATAAAAAACCGGCTTTCTGCCGGTTTTTCCCGCCCCCTGGGGCTAGTATTTGTTTTTGCCCATCTTGCGCACCCGCTTGATGGGAATATTGGCGACGATCTCGGAAAACACGCGGTCTTTTCCGCCTTTTGCCGTCTTGATATCCAGCTCGAACTCGGATTCATCGATCTCGATATATTCCGAAATCACTCTCAGAATATCCCGCTTCATCATCTCGATCATCTCGTTGTTGGAGGAAGTCCCGGCGCGGTCGTGAATCAAAACCAGCTTGAGCCTGTCTTTGGCGACAGAGCTGCTTGTCTTTTTCTTATTTCCAAATAAACCAAACATTGCCATTTCTGCTCCCCCCGCTTATTCCTTCCCGCCAAACAGCTTGCGGACTTTGCCAAAGAAGCCCGTCTTCTCCTCCGGCGTGCTGATGGGAACATCTTTTCCCAAAATGCGGTCGACAACCTCCCGGTATGCCTTGCCTGCCTTGGAGGAATCATCCGTAACGGCGGGCTCGCCCAGGTTGCTGGAGCGGAAAATCAGCTCATCTTCGGGAATCACGCCGATGAGATCGATGCCCAGGATTTCCAACGTGTCGTCGATGGCAAGCATATCCCCTTTTTTGACCAAATCCGGGCGCAGGCGGTTGATCAGAAGCTTCATATCCTCCACTTCCGCCGCCCCGAGCAGGCCGATGATGCGGTCCGCATCGCGCACAGAGGAAACCTCCGGAACGGTTACGACAATCGCGCTCTTTGCGCCGGCGATCGCGTTCTGGAAGCCGCGCTCAATGCCTGCCGGGCAGTCGATGATCACGTAGTCAAATTCCTTTTCCAGCTCCTCCACCAGCGCCTTGGATTGCTCCGGCGTGATGGCGTTTTTATCTTTGGTCTGCGCGGCCGGCAGCAGATAGAGGCCGTCATAGCGCTTATCTTTGATCAGCGCCTGCTTTAAGCGGCATGTCCCGCTGACAACATCCACCAGGTCATAGACGATTCTATTTTCCAGCCCCAGAACGACGTCCAGGTTTCTCAGGCCAATATCCGTATCCATCAGCACAACGCGCTTGCCCAGCCGCGCAAGCCCCACGCCGATATTCGCCGAAGTCGTCGTCTTGCCAACGCCGCCTTTGCCGGATGTTACTACGATTACGTTGTTCATATGCTCTCTTTCCTCCAATATGCTCTAAGCCAAAGAATCCACTACGATTTTTCCGTCTAAAATTTTCACGATTTCCGGCCCGTCAATGCGCCGGTTTTTGGGGATGATGGCGATTTTCCCGCCAATCCGAATCTGCTGCGGAACCAGGTAGTTCGCCACGATGATCACATCCTGGCGGCCGGATGCGCCGGCATGAGCCAGCCCGCGCAGCTTGCCGAACACCGCGATATTGCCCGTCGCGATGATCTCCGCCCCCGGGTTCACATCGCCCACAACCACAACATCCCCCTGGCATTCGATCCGCTGTCCGCTGCGGATGGTCTTTGGCAGAAACATGCTGCCGTCTCTGCGCTCCATGAAAACAGCTTCCGGATCCGGCGCCTTTTCCTCTGCCCGGGCGGCCGCACGGCGGCCGCGCCCTTTGGGCTGCTCCGGCATCTGATCCGGCGATTCGTCATCCGAAAAATGCACGCGGTATATGCCGTATTCCCGGCCTAAAAACGCCGAAAGCTCCCGCTTTTGCAGATCGGTAAACTCCCACCCAAAGAAATTGGCCGGAAGATGCGTGCCGCGGTAAAATTCCCGGTTTGCGCCAAGGGTATCCTCAAGCTCTTTTTTAATTTTAGGATAGGAATCTGCATCGGAAATCCAAAATTCCAATCCCTCTTGTGTGCTTTTGAGCGTTATCATAATTTCTCCCAGTTGAAATCCCTGTAAATCTTATTTATTATAACCGAAATGCGCGCAGACTGCAATTCTTTTGCGCGCATTTTGGCAGAAATTGCCGCGGCTATTCCAGCAGCGTCCCCTCCGAAGGCGAGGGCGATGCGCTGGGATCCTGCTGTGCCTTGGATTCAAAATAATAGCTGATGATGGCTTTGGCCGTCGGATACGCCTTGGATTTGGAAAGGCCGTTGGGCAAAAATACCACAACCGCGATTTCCGGGTCGTCCTTTGGCGCCAGCAGGCAGAGCCAGATGTTATCCTCCAAATCGATGGTAGAGATCGGCGCTGTGCCCGTCTTGCCTACAATCTGATCCTTATAGGCAAAGTTGACAAAGGCGGCGCCTGCCGTGCCTCCGTCCTCCGCCGAGACAACCTGCTCCATGCCCTGCATGATGGCATTCTTCACGCTCTGGGGCAGCTCCAGATCCCGCACGAGAGTCGGCTCAAAATTTTTCACGACGTTGCCCTGGCTGTCGATGATCTGCTCCACGATATGCGCATCATACACCTTCCCGCCGTTGCCCAGCGCGCAGAGATAGCGCGCGACTGCGATGGGCGTCAGCTGCGTGGGCGTAACGCCGATGCCCTGGGTAACGGTATCCGTAGAAGTCCAGATGAGCTCGCGCAGCCAGTTTAAGATGTCGTTGGTCCAGCCCCGGCTCAGTGAGACGTTCTGCGGGATATCCAGCGTATCGCTCAAAACCTGGCGGATTTCCGGGCCAATATCCAGCCGCCCCAGCCTTGCCAGATCCACCAGGCTGGCAGATGCCAGCTTGAGCTGCGCCTCGCTGTAGGTAACGCCCCGGGCCTCGCCATAGGTTTGCAGCTGCTCATAGATGCGGTTGTAGACGATAGTCGGCTTATACGTCCGCTGGCCGTCGATGGGCAGCTCGGGATCGTATAAAATCTTCTGGTGGCCAATCCAGCCGACGGCCTCGCTGGTCAGCTCGATATTCGTCTTGCTGGTCAGCCCGAGATTATCCGTCCACTTCATCAGCCTGTCGATGCCCAGGCGGTCTGCCACTTCGAAGAAGAAGTAGTTGCAGCTGTTTTTCAGCGCCAAAATGACGTTCTGGCCGCCGGCGTGGTGCGAAAAGTTGGGCGAAACCCAACATTCCGGCGCCCGCGCGCCTTCCTTGACATATTTGTTATAAGGGCCGACATCGTCTATCACAGTATTGACGGTGATCTCCCCTTCCATCAGGCCGGCCACAGCCGTCGCCATCTTGAAGATGGAGCCCGGCGTAGAGACGGAGGAGATGGCGTTGTTGAAAAGCGGCGCCGCGGGATCGTTGAGCAACGCATTAAAATCCTCATCCGAGATGCCGCCGGTAAACAGGTTGAGGTCGTAACTTGGGTAGGAAGCCAGCGCCAGGACTCTGCCCGTCTTGACTTCCATGACGATGGCCGCCCCGGATTTGATGAAATCAATCTCCTTTTTGGAGCGCTTGGCCAGCTTGCTGTCGTATCCCTCTTTGGTCGGCGTATCTGCCCGGCCCTCCTGATACATTTGCAGCTGCTCCTGGTAATCCTGCTTGATATTGGCTTCCAGCTCGCGCTCCACCAGCTCCTGCAGTTTCAGATCGATGGTGAGGACGACGCTGTCCCCCTGCCTGGGCGCCTCATAGCCGGTTTGCCCAATCACGCTTCCCGAGGCATCCAGCTCCAGCCTGCGCTTGCCCTGCTTTTCCTGGGTCGCGCCCGAGAGATACTGCTCCATCGTGGCCTCGATGCCGACTTTGCCCACCAGATCCTCCGCGGAATAGCCCTGGGCCTCTTTTTCGGCCAGCTCGTCCAAATCCGTGATGCGGCCCAGATAGCCGATGATATGCGCGGCGGTGGATTTTTTGGGATAAACCCGGGTGTAACTCTGCTCTATCTGAATCCCTTCCAGCTCCACCGCCCGGGTCTCCAGCTCGGAGACCGTCTCAAAGTCCACATTATATGCGATGGTTACCGGGATATAGGATTTATACATCATGTTCTGGACTTCCTGCCAGATGGAGAGCAGCTTGACCGCCTGCTCATAATCCACATCTTCGGGGATGCGGAACCGCGTGCGCATCTCATAATAGAGCTGCTCAGGCGATGCCTCGGGATCTGTGATCTGCATATTGGCGCACCAGTTTTCGATGCGCTTTTGGCGCTGCTCGTCCGTCAGGCCGTCCAGATCGTATTCAAACACACCCTCCTCATTTTTGCGGATGAGGAAGGTATCGATGGTGCTGCCCCCGTGGCTCTCGATGACCTCGATGGCTTTCATGAGAATGCGGGTGTAATTGGCGCGGTCGCTGGAGGCGTTGTTGGCCGGATCGCGGTAGAAGGCCACGTTATAGCTGCCCACATCGTATGCCAGGGGCACGCCCGAGCTATCCATAATCGTCCCCCGGGCGCCTTTGACGGCAACCGAGCGCTCGGAGTTTGTCCGCGTCGCGCTGGCATACTGATCCGCATGTGTTACCGTGAGCGAAAACAGGTTGACCCCCAAAAACAAAAACAGCGCAACCAACGCACAAAGCGCCGCAATATATCTGCTCTTAAACTTTAAAAACATCGCACGCCTCCCCCTTAAAGCTCGTCTTTGCGGGGCAAATCTGCGTTTGTCCCCATAAAGCGAAAGGAATACAGCCGCTCAAACAAAAAATACAGCCCAAAGCAAAGCAGCGCTGCCATCAGCGCGCCGGGCAGGGTTTGGGTTAGAAACCGCTTGCCGAAATCCATGCTTCGGCCCAGGAACAGGCACAGGAAATATGCCAGAATATCTTTTACAAGCAGCGCCGCCGCGCCGGCAATGGGGACAAGGCGCAGATCGTTTTCCCCTCTGGCCGCGGCAAACAGATAAACCAGAATGCCCACAATCAGATATTGCAGCGCATAAAAGCCCAGGCCCGCGGAAAAGAGCACATCGAAAACGATTCCGCCGGCAGCAAAATAGAACACGGGCGTGAGCGTGCGCTCCCTGAGCGCCATGCAGACCATGCAGCAGAGCATGAAATCCGGCTGGATGCCAAAAATGGGGTACTGCACAAACACCACGCCGTTGAGGAACAAAGAGAGCGCGAGCGTCAGGCCAAGAGCAAGGTATCTCATTGCGGCACCTCTTCAAATAGCTGCAAAATGACCACAACTTCCTCCACATGCTCAAAATCCACATTGCTTCTTGCGATGACGACCTTCTCGCTGGAAGAATCCGTGCTGACCTCGGTTACCTGCGCAATGGGAATGCCCTTGGGGTAGACTCCGCCAATGCCGGACGTGATGATCTTGTCTCCCGGCTTGACGTCGCTGTTCATGGAGAGGTAGAAAAGCTGCAAATCGCTGGGCTCTTCCCCGTTTTCCGCCACTTTGATGACGCCGTTATCCCGGGTACGCTCCACCATGGCAGAAACGCCGCTTTTATCGTGAATCAGCGAGATGACGCGCGAATACGTCGCCGAAGTATACACCACTTTGCCCAGCAGGCCATCCGCCGTATAGACGATCATGCCCTTCTGGACGCCCTGCTTCTCGCCGGCATTGATGGTGAACTCGTCGAACCAGGCACCCGGGCTTTTTCCGATCACCCGCGCCGTCAGCCTCTCGTAATCCCCATAGGAATCCACCACGCCCAGCAGGTCTTTGAGGCGCTCATTCTCCTGGCGCAGGTTTTCATAATCCCGCAGCTCGCTCTCCATCTCGGCAACCTGCTCCTTGAGCGCCGCGTTCTCCTCTTTCAGCGTGCCGTTTTTGGAGAGGCCGGCAAAGAAATCTCCGATGCTCTCCGTGCTGGAATACAAAAAGCGCTGAACCGGTGCAAGCATCCTGCCCATGGCGCTGCTGGCGCCGCCGCTTTGCGTATTGCCAGAGGTCGAAAGCAACAAAACGAATAAAATAATGCAGAAAATGACTGCTATAATCAGCGGACGGTTTTTCCAAAACCCCATCAAACGACTCCTTTAAAACAATGCGCCCAAAAGCGCGCGAAAATCAACTGCTTTATTCAAAGGCCGGCAAAAACCTGCCGGCAAAAAAGGCACCTGCCGGGGAAACGCCCGGCCGGTGCCTTCATTATATCACAGTTGTCTTTCTTTTTAAAAGGCTCGTCAAAATTTATTAACAATTCCGCATCTGCGCCGCCATGCCCGCGCCCTGGCAAGGCGCAGAAAAGGGATGCTCTGCCAGCCGGGCCGGCACGCCTGTGCTCTGCCCGATAAAATCTGCCAGCCCCGGCATCAGGGAAGAGCCGCCCGAAAGCAGAATGCCTTCCTCGCTGATATCTGCCACCAGCTCAGGCGGCGTCTTTTGAAACAAATGGATGACGCATTCCAGAATTTTTTCTCTGACGGGCATCAGCGCCTGCTCGATCTCCGAGGGGCGAAAATGGATTTCCTCCGGGAGCCCGCTCTTCTCTCCCCGGCCCAGCGCGCTCATCTCTCCCTCATGCTCGCTGTAGGAGAGCTTGATGGCCTCGGCCGCCGTATCCCCGATATGCACGCCATAGGCCGAGAGCAGATAGTCTGCAATGCACTGATTCATATAGCTGCCGCCCGTGGGGATGGGCTGGGATTCAACTACGCCGCCCAGCGAGACCACCGAAGCGCAGCCCTCCCCGGCGCCCAGTTCGATGATCATGCGCCCTCTGGGCTCAAAGACGTTCAGCCCCGCGCCTATACCCACGGCAATCGGCTCCTCGATGAGCGAAACTTCCTTGGCCCCGGCATAGCGCGCGGCTTCCTCCATCGCCATTTTTTCACTGCCGCCCACGCCCGGCCTGGCGCACATAACCACTTTTGTGCCATAAGCCATATGCCTGTTTTTGCGCATGCGCCGCAGAAAAAACTTGAGCATGCGGCGGGCAACCTGATAATCTAAAATGCATCCGCTGCTTACGGGATATGTCGCCACAACTTCCCCGGGTGTTTGGCGAATCAGCATACTGGCCGCCTCGCCCACTGCCAAAAGCTCTCCCGAAACTGCGCTGATAGCCGCAACCGAGGGTTCTCTTAAAAGCGTGCCCCGCTGCCCGTCGCTAATCGAGAGGTTTGCCGTCCCAAAATCCACGCCCAGCGCCTGTGTGAATAAACTGCTCATTGCTTTTCCTCCTGTCAGAATATGAGACTATCTTTTCCATATTCTGGAGTTTCTATACACATATATGCCACAAGGCTGGGCGGGTATGCATAAAAAAGAGCCCGGTTGCCCGAGCCCTTTTCCATCGCCGTCTTTTCAATTGCACAGCAAAGCCGCGCATGACACCTATTCACCTGCACTATTTACCGCTCACTTCCTCCATCAGCTGTTTGAGCAGCTCATATGTGCGGTGCACGGGCAGGCCCATCACATTGAAGTAGCATCCGTCGATTTTCCTGATATGCTTTGCCGCGCCGCCCTGAATGCCATAGGCGCCCGCTTTATCGGCATATTCTCCCGTATCCAGATACGCCTCAATCTCCTCCGGCCGCATGGGTGCGAAAGTAACCTGCGTGCTGTCTGCCTCGCAGATCATGCGCCCGCTTTGGGTATGCAGCAGCGCAATGCCCGTATAGACAGTGTGCGTCTTGCCGGAAAGCCGCTCCAACATGGCTTTTGCCTGCTGCCTGTCCCTGGGCTTGCCCAGAATCTGCCCCTCCAGGGCTACGACGGTATCTGCGCCGAAAATAACCGCATCCTCCTGCCCCGTGGCAACCGCCTGAGCTTTCCGCCTTGCCAGCTCCTGCACCAGCTCCGCCGGATCCGAAAGCGCTGTGCTTTCATCCGCATCGCTGACCTGAATCTCAAATGGGCCGTCCAAAACCAGCGCCAGCAGTTCCTGCCTTCTGGGCGAAGCAGAGGCCAAAATATACCGCATGATCTTCTCTCCTATTTGCCAAAATTTCGCTTTCCATTATCCCGCAAACGCGCGCAAATGTCCAGCCAGCGCATCTTTTGCACAGCAAAAAATCCGCGCCGAAACGGCGCGGATCAAGATCGCTTTGTGCATCAGCGCGGGCTTTCCTGCCCTTCCTTTCTCTTTTTCTTTTTTATCATCTGGGAAATCTGCCCAAAGGCGCGCCAGCCCCCCAGCAAAATCAGCAGTCCGCCAAAAATTTTCCCCAGCACCTCGTTTTGCATTAGCCCGGCCAGATAGGCGCCCAAAAGCGAGCCGGCCAGGCCGCCCAGCCCCAGCGCAATGGCCCAGGAAAAATCCACCCGCTTATGTTTGATATGCGAGAAGAGCGCGAATCCGGCCATAGGCAGAAAACAGAGCAGGTTGAGCCCCTGGGCTCCCTGCTGATCCACTCCCAGAAAAACCGTGAGCACCGGGATGAGGATAATGCCTCCCCCCATGCCCATGCCGGCAATCGTCCCAAATAAAATACCAGAAATTAAAAACCACATCAGAACAGCATCCTCACACCTGAAGCCAAAATGAGCAGCGTAAAAATCGCATCTACGATGCCTCCCTTGAGCTTGCCCAGCAGCATTGCCCCGATCAGCCCGCCGGCGCATGCGCCCCCCAGCAGCATCCATGTATTGCCATCAAAGGGGATATGCCCGCCCAGAAAATAGACCACTCCGCTGGCGATAGACATGGGCAGGATGGCCAGAATGGAAGTCGCGTGGCTTTTCTTCTCCTCCAGGCCCAGCTTCTCCATGGTCTGCACGGCAAAAATGCCGCCCGCCGAGCCAAAGAAACCGTTGACCAGCCCAATGCCCAGGCCAAACGCGCCGCGCACCCATTTATTCTCTTTCCAGCTTTTTTTCTTGCAACTTGTTTTTTCCATGCCCTTATTGTATCCAGGCGCGCAAAACATATGAGCGCTTTGACAGAAAAACTGAATTGCTCTATAATTGAAAAAGAATTTTAAGATTGCTTGAGGAAAAAAATGTCTGGAATTATCTTGCTTCTGTTTTTGGTTTTAACCAGTGTGCTCTGCATCACGCTTTGCTTTTTCGGCTACCGGCATATCCGCCTGCTCTTCACCTGCATGGGCGTGCTGTTCGGCGGGTATTATGCCTATTCTCTTCTGCTGCAATATGCGCATCTCTCCCAGACGACGGCCATCATCGCCGCTGTCATCATCGGCATCATTCTGGGCAGTTTATCCTATTTTATCTATAACTTCGGCATTTTCCTGACGGGCGCCATTTTCGGCATCTGCGTCGCCATCATGCTCATGACGCTTTTCGGCATTCCCATCAGCAGTACGCTGCCCACAGTCATCATCATCGTGCTGGCCGTCTGCGCGGGCTTTCTCACGCTGGCCTACCGGCGCGTCTGCATCATTCTCTCCACTGCCTTCACCGGCGCCGTTGGCCTGGTGCTGTACGGCGGCTATACCATCATGAACTTTAGCTGGATTCTCTCGGGCGGCACGCTGGCCGCTCTTGGCGGAAAAGTCCCGGCTTTCTACAGCTCCTACCGCACGACGCTGATCGTCGCCATGGCTGCCTTCCTTTTATCCGGCCTGATCGTGCAGTTTGTTACGGGCAAAAAAGGCCGCAGGAAGTAGCTCCTTTTTGCATAAAAAGACCGTGGAGAACATCTCTGCTCTCCACGGCTTTTTAAATAGAGGAAAAATGAAACGGGAAACTTTTGATACAGCGTTTCGCTGTATGCCTATATTCTTGCCAGGTTTTTGAGGTTTATACATGCCTTCCAAAAAAATTTTAATCATTTTTCAGCAAAGCAAAAAAGAGCAGGAATTCCTGCTCTTTTTTGCTTATGCTTCCCACCTGGGCAAAACCGGCAGGGCATTCCCAAAGCCGGTCTCCTGCCTCGTCTGCAAATCATGAAGCGACCAATCCGTGTAGTCAAATAGGTATCTGCCCGGCCCAGGGCAAATCTCCCCTTCCCTGATATACCGGCAGAGATCCAGTGCAAAATCCTCCAGCCGCGCATAGTGCCAGGCTCGCTTGCCCGCAGGCAGGTTTTGGAGCATCCCGGAATTTTCGCGGAAAAGCTCCCGCTTCCAGGGCGCGTCGCATTCCAGGGCAGCCGGCAGTTTTGGCCGGCGCTTTTTGATCAGCAGATCCAGCCGGAGCATCTCCTGCGCCATCTGTTCCCCGCTTCTTTGACAAAAGCGCAGCAAAACCTCGGCCATCTGTTTTTCTCCCAGCGCTCTGGGCGAAATCTCCTCCTGCTCCAGCTGTTCTGAAAGCTGCAAATAGAAATTGGCATAGCCCATCTGCCGGCCGAAATAATCTACCACATGCCGGAACAGCCCGGAATTATAGGTTCGATCCAGCAAATATTCCACTTTATGCAGTTCCGCCAGCTCCCGACTGGAAAGCTGCGCCGTCTGGCAGACTTCATAGGGCGCCGAAGCGTGATATAAAATGCCGTATTCCTCTGCCATTTCCTGCATTTTGGAGCCTTTGAGCACTTTTAAAAATCCCAGCTGCACTTTCTCCACCCCCAGCGCCATCACGTCGTCGATAGAGCGGCAAAACTGCTCCATCCCCTCCAGCGGCAATCCGGCAATGAGATCCAGGTGTAGGTGCAGGTTCTTCGCCTTGGCCAGCCGCCGCACCATTTTGGCGGTATAGCCAAAATCCTGCACCCGCTTTATGGCGGCAAGCGTCGGCGGATGCGTGGACTGCACGCCGATCTCCAGCTGTATCTGCCCGGGGCGCGCACGCTCCAGCAGAGCGCAGGTCTGCTCGTCCAATAGATCTGCGGCAATTTCAAAGTGAAAATCCGTGCCGCCGCCCCGCTGAATGATGTGCGCGAAAATCTCTCTGGCCCTGGCCGGGTTTGCGTTAAAGGTTCGGTCCACGAACTTCACCTTCATCACGCCTGCCTCCACAAAGCGGTCGAGATCCGCCAAAACCTTGGAGACCGGCGCGAACCGCACGCCCCCCGAAAGAGAGGAAAGACAATAGGCACATCGGAACGGGCAGCCCCTGGAGGATTCGTAGTAGAGCACTCTGCCCGAAAACTCCTGCAAATTCTCATAAGGGATGGGCAGGCTGCCCAAGCTCACATAAGGCGCAGGCGGGTTTTGCCGAAGCGCTCCATCCTGCAAATAGCAAAGCGAAGGAGTTTGGCTCAGGTCCTCGCCCCGCTCCAGCTTGTCCGCAAAAATGCGGAACGCCTCTTCCCCTTCTCCCCGGATGATGTAGTCCGCAAAGCCCAGGTATTCCTCCGGCGCCGAAGAAGCCTCTGGCCCACCCAGCAGAACGATGCCAGGCACGGCTTTGGCCAAAGCGCGGATATATTCAATATTCCAGATATACGCCGAAAAGCCATAGAGCGCGGCATTCTTAGCCGCAAGCTCCTGCGCTATCTGATCTAAGGGCTGGTTGATTGTGCATTCAAACAGTTCCACCCCCGGATGCCCGGCATACTGCGCCAGGTACCGGATGGCCGGGTTTGTATGCGTATATTTGGCGTTGACGCCCACAAGTACGATCTTTTTCATTTCTCTCCCAAAGGGATGATGAGCTGCATGCCCGGATACGCGCCGCAGGCGATATCGTTATAGCGCCAAAGCGCCCGCTCGCTCACATCGAATTTTAACGCCACATCTTCTAGAGTATCTGTGGATTTTAATGAGTATACTACAAAACCCTCTCTTGGGCAAGAAACCACAATCTCCCTGCCTGGCCCAAGCTCCTCCGGCCGGGCAATCTTGTTCTCCCCCATGATCGCCTGCATGGTCGTTCCAAATTTCTGCGCAATGCCAAAAAGCGTATCCCCCGCCTGCACCCGGTAGCGGTTTTTCTCAAAAATCGATGCCCTGCTCTGCGCTTTTTCCAGGCAAAAATTAGGGAATGGGATCGCAATGCGCCTGCCTGGCCGAAGCAAGTTCTTCTGCCCCTCATTCGCGCGCAGAATCATGCAGACCGGCACGCGGTACATCCTGCTGAGCCGCTCCAGCGTATCATTTTGACTCACAATATGGTTTAAAACAGCCATCCTCGCTTTTCCTCCCGGGCTCTTCTGCCCATCTTTTCGGCGAAAAGCCGCTCCAATCTCGTTTTTCTCTTCCCATTCAATATATTACACCGCCCGGCCGCATATTCTCTTGCCATGCCGCGCGGAATATGGTATATTTGGGATAGAATGTGCAGAGTAGAGGCCTGTGCGTCATGGCCAAAAGCCAAGAAGTGTCTCGGGATGGGATGTCGCCCGAGAACGAAAGGGGTTTCCCCGCGGTACAGCCTCGCGTCCGCTGCCACAAAAAAAGAGAAGAAGCACTTCTTTTTTATTGGTATGCTCTCCATTCTGAAAAAAAGGAGGTGTTTTTATTTTGCAAAGAACTCGAACTCGCAAACTTGTCTTTGGCGCGCTGCTGACTGCCCTTGCCGTGGTTTTAAAATCATTCCTGGGCATCCCGATCTCCATGTTCGGCGGCCTGATCAAAGATATCAACTTCTCTTCCAGCATCGTCATGTATGCGGGCATCGCGCTGGGGCCGGTATACGGCGCTATCGTCGGCGCGCTGACGGATATCCTTTGCTCGATCATCCGCCCGCTCGGCGCATATATGCCACTGTTTACGCTGACCAACGCGCTGATGGGGCTGCTGCCCGCGCTGTTTTTCCTGAAAAACAAACAGCATGGTTTCTGGAAAACACTGCTGGCGGTATCGGCCGGGCAGATTGTCTGCTCGTTTATCTGCAATACGCTCATCCTCATCTATTCCTTTGGAATGCCCGGGAGTGTGGCCTGGTTCCGCTCTATCAGCACGTTTATCCTCATCCCGGTGCATACGGCGCTGGTCTTTGCGCTGCTCAAATCCACCGAAAAGTTCCTATCCCGGAACCTCGCGCTTCAATCCCCGCCCAAACAGCAGGCCGATGCGCAGTAAATTCTGAAAAAACATCCCAAAAAGCCTTGGCAAATGCCAAGGCCTTTTTATTGCGCGAACCGCCGCTCCCGCCCGGGCAAATCCGCGCATTTTTTCTCTCATAATCTAGCAATCTCTGGGAATAATGATAAAAAAGAAAAAGAGGGCCGTTATGAGAATTGACTGGAACAAAAAATACACGACGATCACCGCCTATGCCGTTTTAGCGGCCGGCGCCTGCATTTTAATATGCGCCGTCGTCTTCAACCTTGGCGAGGTTTTTTCCACTATCCGCCGGTTTTTATTTATCTTAAATCCCTTTTTATGGGGCTTTGCCCTGGCATATATGTTCAATAAGCCAGTGCAATTTTTCGAGCAGAGGGTGTTCCGTTTCCGGGGCAAAAAAGGCGGGCGCTCTTCTCTGGCCCGCACGCTCTCCATCGCTGCAGTCTACCTCATCGTGCTGCTGGCGCTGGTAGGCCTGTTCTTCATTATCCTGCCCGAACTTTCCAGCAGTATTTCCGCCTTTGTGCAGAACCTGCCCGGGTATCTGCGGGATTTGGATACCGCATTTCGCGATCTCATCACAAAATTCCATCTGGAAAAATATGTCGGCGATATGGATTCCCTCTATGCGATGATCGATTCTGCCATGGAATATGCCAAAACCATCGCGCCGGAAATCGCCAATATCGGCTTCCAGATCACCGTCTCCGCCATCTCGGGCATCAGCGATGCACTGCTGGCGCTGGTCGTCTCGGCCTATCTGCTCTCTTCCAAGGAGCTGTTTATCGCACAGGTCAAGAAGGCGACCTATGCCCTCTTTCCGCAGAAATTTGCGGGCAGCATCATCCTGCTTTCCAGGGAGACCAACGATATTTTCGGCGGGTATATTTCCGGCAAACTCATGCAGAGCTTTTGCCTGTTTGCGCTGAATTTTATCGCCATGGCCATCATGCGCCTGCCCTATGCGGCGCTCATCAGCGCCATCATGGGCATTACAGATATCATCCCGTTTTTCGGCCCGTTCATCGGCGCCGTTCCCTCGGCCATTCTCCTTTTCCTGGTGGAGCCCAAATATGCGCTGATCTTCGTCATCCTGACCATCGTTACACAGCAGATCGACGCGCAGATCATCGGCCCGCGCATTTTGGGCGAATCCACCGGGCTGACTGCCTTTTGGGTTGTCTTTGCCATCATCCTGGGCGGCGGCCTGTTCGGCGTGCCGGGCATGATCCTGGGAATCCCGCTCTTTGCCGTGCTCTATTCCGTCGTGCGCCAGTTTATGAACAGCCGGCTGGAGCAGCAAGGGCTCTCCACCAATTCCAAGGATTATCATTCTCCCAGCGTTTAGCTTTGCATCTCTTCCGGCAGAATTTTTGCAAAATAAGTGCCCTCCCGGCTCTGGATGAGCACGCTCTGCCGCTCTCCGGCAACGCGGATCGTGAGCGCATCGCTCTCGGCCGGCTGCCCGCCCTCTAACGGGGAGTAGTAAAGCGTCTCGCCGTTTTTACAGACCACCTGTTTGCCGGCGTCTGTAACCTGCCCCGTCTGCCTGTCCCACCGCAGCAGGTTGCCCTTGGATACGCTGACCTCCCCGCTCTCCTCTTCCAGCTCCCACTGGAAAACAAACGGAAAGCCGGGCGTCATGCTGGATTCCAGCCGGTAATCTCCCAAGGGCATTTCGATGCCGATTTGCAGAGCCTGCGGCTTTTCTTCCTGCCCAGCGCCCAGCGCCAAAATCTGCACCTGGCCCTGCCCGGCGCTCTGGGATGCGATCACTTGGTCCGGCGGCGTTTTCACCGCCTGCTCGGGGCTCCATAACAGCAGACCCACCGCCACAGCCAGACAAACCGCGCAGACCGCCGCACCAGCGCGCCATACTGCCTTCCCCCTTCGGGCTCTCTGCATGCTCTCGGCCTGAATGCGCCGCTTCATCCCGCGGCACTGCTCCTCTGTGGGCAGGTATTGCTCCAATGCTTTTTTCAGCTCATTTTCATTCATTTTCTCTCTCCCATTCCAGTTTCAGCCTTTTCCGGCCTTTGGCCAGCTGAGCGCGGATTGTGCTTTGCGTGCGCCGCAGAATTTTCGCGATCTGGCTGACGCTCAGCCCTTCTATATAGTAGAGCGCCAGCACTTCCCGCAAGCTGGGCGGAAGCGCGGCAAGCATGCTCTGCGCCTCCATCTCTCCCTCATCGAGAGATACCAGTTCCTGCTCCCGCGCCTGCCCCGCCGAGCGCCTTCGATGCCAGGCGCTGCGCTGTATATCCACCGCCCGATCGTGCGCCGCCTTCAAAAACCATGCGCGCTCATGGCGCTCATTTTCAAACGGCCGCTTTCTGGCAAGATAGCTTAGAAAAACCGCCTGCGCCGCATCTTCCGCATCCTGCTTGTGGCGCAGCCGCAGATAGCAGGCGCGGTATACACTGCGGATGTTCCGCTCAAACACCTGCTCAAAGCTCTGATCCGGATCCTCCATTGCTTTTTCTCCTTTCACTATGTAATACGCCGCCGCTATGCCAAAAGGCTCCCTCTCTTTTCTAATTTTTTCAGCCAATGAAAAAAGGCGGGAACCCCGCCTTTTTAAAATTCCTTTTTCAAACTGCGCAAAAACAGCCGGTTGAGCAGCTCCTCCGGCGGGATACACCCCTGAATCGCCGTGTGCACAGCCGTGCAGATAGGCAAATCCACCTGGTATTTTTCCTTCAAAACCATCAGCGCCGCCGCCGTCGAGACGCCTTCCGCCAGAGCATCCATCTGCTCTCCCTGCACGAATTTTTCTCCGAACATGCGGTTGCGGCTATACTGCGAAAACACCGTCGCCTCATAATCCCCCAGATGCGCCAGGCCATAGGCTGAAAGCTCGTTGCCGCCCATGGCGCCGATCAGCCGTGAAATCTCCCGAGCCCCGCGGGACATCAGCGCGCCTTTCAGGCTGCCGCAGTGCAGGCCGTCCATCATGCCCGCCGCAATCCCAATGACGTTTTTTGCCGCCGCCCCAACCTCGTTGCCAATCATATCGTCGCCGTAATAAAAGCGAATCAGCCCGCCTTTGAGCGCCGCAACGACCTCCTGCTTGAGCTGTGGGTTGTAGGAATCGATAACCATGCAGTTTGGGATGCCTGCAAGGAAATCCTGCATGTGGCCAGGCCCCAGCCAGACGGCAATCTGCTCCAGCGGCAGGTAATCCGCGGCAATCTCCGAAAGGCGCTTGCCCGTGTGCTCCTCCAGCCCTTTCATGCAGAGGACGACCGGCTTTTGCAGATCGCAAAACTCGCTTCTGGAGAGCAAATTGCGCAGCTGCTGGGCGCTGATGGAGATGGCCAAAAGCTCGCCAAAGGCTAGGGCGTGCGCCAAGTCGTGCGTGGTCTCCATGCCCAAAAAGCCTTCTTGCCCCTGCCGGATTTTCTCCTGGAACTGCCCCAGGTTTGCCGAGCCTTCCCTGCCCCATACGCAAACCCGATGCCCCATTTTATTCAAATACCACGCGATAAACGAGCCCCATCGCCCGCATCCCAGCACGCTGACCTTCATGCCTACCTCCCAGGGAAAACCGCCGTTCTCTGCCGGCAATCCGGCCAAAAACAGCGCTCAATTCTGTCGTTCCGAGCAGCCCAGGAAAAATCCGGGCTTTTTCTTATTATAGCATAGTTGCCCCTCATTACAAAGCATTGGCGTTTCATTGGCGCCCATTCGTCAAATTCTTTGAAAAAAAGCGCGGCGCAAAAAATGCCAGGGCTTTTGCCCCGGCATTTCCATGCGCTTTCCGCGCTATAGCTTCTCAATATCCATGCTGCCCGAAACCGTATCGAAGGTGAATTCCGCGCCGCCATTTTTATAAACCGCCTGTTTCTTCTGGGCGATCGTCGGGAAACTCGAGTAGAACTGCCCGCTGGTCGTGTGATACCGGGCGGTAAAGCCGTCGTTTTCCGGAATTTGCAGGCGCACACCCCCGCTGACCGTCTCCGCATCCACCTTTCTTGGGCAGATATTGCTGCGTATCGTCAGATTGCCCGAGACACTGTTGCCGCTCGCCTCCTGAAAGGCGCCGGAAATATCGATAGTGCCGCTGACGCTCTCCATCTCCAGCTCGGTTGCCTCAATGTTTTCGCCGCGAATCCCGCCGCTGACCGTCTCCAAATTAAGCTCCCGGCAGGAGAGATCTGAAACGTGAATGGCGCCCGAGACGCTGGAAACCTTCATCTCTGCCCCGCTGGCCCCCTGTATGCTGACGGGCGCAGAAATCGAGCTGACCTCCAGCTCTGCAAGCGATCCCGCCATGGCATAAGGGATCTTGACTTCCAGGCTCTTGCTTGGTGTGCTCGAGAAAATCCGGAAGCCTCTTTTGGGCGCGCAAAATTGAATCGTCAGCTTTCCGCCCCGCAGATGAAAGCGCATCATATCCTCTTCCAGCAGTGCGCGGCTGGCCTGTTCCCGGAAGACGACTTCATTGCCCTCGTAGGGGATAACCTGCACGTCTCCCGCACCCCAGTTGATCTCAATCTCCGAGATCTCCCTCATATCGATCTGGTTGCTGCCAACCAGGTATTGCTCGCTGTCGTCATAAGAAAAAGAACCAAACACAGTGATACCCCCTAACGAAAAGCCACCCGTCAGCCCCTGAACCAGAACGGCCGTCAGCGCCAGCGCAACCAGAGACCAGACGATGATCCGAATAATTGCCGAAGTTCTCATGGCTACCTCCCCAAATCAAAGATGGCTCTCAGCACGGAGTTAATGGCGGAGGAGATCAGGAAAATGACCCAGCTGATATGCCATGCGCCCATACTGAAGCTGATCAGGAAATAGATCACGACTGTAATCGACCAAAGCGCGGAAGAGAGCGCTTTATAGATCTGATGCCGGTTGCTGTTGTGGGTCTTCCATTCCTTAAAGTTCTCCACGACTGTGTCGTCCCGGCTGACATAGCGCGGGCGCGTCATGCCGTTATAGATGAGCAGCGCCGTCGCCAGCGCGATGACGATAAACATGGGGATCACGCCGCCCTCTTCCCAGATCAGGCAGGGGATCAGCGATAAAATATACATCGCAACAGCCGTCGCGACCATGATAGCCGAGCGCTTTCTTGCCTCGGGATACGGGTTCTGCGCATCATAGGCGCGCTCACTGCGCTCCAGCTCCTCCAGCAGCGGGCTGATATCCCCAACGCCCGCCACAGCGATATTGTAGGCCGCTTCCTCGGTTTTGCCTTCCCTTATCAGATCGTCGTATTTATCGTATAGGTTCTGCAAAATTTCTTCCTTGAGTTCTACTGTTTTTTTGGTGCGTGGTGCATCGATAAATAAAGATTCGACATAACCTCTTAATCTATCTCTCATCACTTTTCTCCTCTCCAATTAAAATATCAATTAGCTTTTTCGCAACTTCCCATTCTTCCCGCAGCCGCTGATACGTCTGTTTTCCATGCTTTGTGATGCTGTAGTATCTTCTGCGCGCGCCGGTCTGCTCGTCGCCCCAATAGGAATAGATGCAGCCCGATTCCTCCAGCCTGCGGAAAGCCGTATACAGCGTGGCCTCTTTGAGCTCATACTGCTGATCCGTCTTCTGCTGAATCGCCTTATTGATCTCGTAGCCATAGCTATCTCCCTGCAGCAGATGCGCCAGGATGATGGTTTCCGTATGGCCGCGGATTAAATCCGAAGCAATCGCCATGCTCCCGCTCCTTTCTTCTCTTTTAATATATAGTATACCGTAATACCTCATCTGTCAATGTATATTTGTATCCAAACTATATCTTTTTTCCCTGCTGCCCTCTCCCAGGCCAAATAAAGGCTAAAGCGCGGGCCATCACCTGCCGCTTTGGATGCAAAAAACAAACCTGAAGCAAGGCCGCTTCAGGTTCATTCTCATCGATTTTATGTTTCAAGGAGCTCAAAACTCTTCGCAAAAGCCTCCAAATCGTCTATCAGGAACAGATCGCTGCTCCATTTTCCCGGCCAGACCGCGTATAGCGTGGAATCACCGTGTACCACTCTTTGGTAGGCCGCAAAAACTTCTGGGAGATCGGATTTATTTTTATGGTGCATTTGCGACACTTCCCCATCTTTTCCAACCTCAATATAGCAGACTGTGCTCCCAGTATACGGAAAATACTCCTGCTCTTTCGCGCTTCTCATGCCATCGCCTCCTTTTTCCAGATTATAGCAAGTCTCTGCCAGAGAATCAAGCTTTGCAAACTATTTCCTATTCTGCCACCGAATCTGCTCCTGCATCATAAGCGGATACCGCGCCAGCTTCTCGCTATCCAGATTCTCTTCTTTCATATCGACTGCTGTAATCTGATGGTTATCATAGGTGGTATAGTAATAGATGCCCTGATCCGCGTTGCAGCAGGAAGTGTAGATCGTAATTTCAAATGCCCCGCCGTCCACTTCACAGCACCCTCTTTGCTGTTCCACGGCGCCTAGAATGTGGAAAAACTGGCTCACGCTCTCCAGCTCCGAATCCCCGGAAACCGCGTTCATCTTTGTGAATGCCACCCGGACGAACCGGGATTGCGAGGAGAGATCCCCCGGCATTCCCAGCGCTCCCATGCCCCGGCTATATGCCTGAAGCGGCAATGCGCTGGAAAAGCGATTTTTCGGCTCTTTAGGCGATAAATGCATGTAGTTGTTCAGCGCAAACATCTGCTCATCAAAGGGAGGGTTATTGGTCAAAACGCCCGCGGGGTTCGCATAAATCCGCAGCCCTTCCCGGACGGCCTCCAGGGTGATCACCTCGTTTTTGTCCGCGATGATCCAGTGCAGCTGCGCCTGCGGCAAATCCTGGCTAAAGGGAATATCCACAAGATGAATATTTGCCAGAAGCTCTTTGGCTTCCACTACCGTGGCGCATTGCCCAAGAACCCAGAAAATCAGCTCAAACGGCGCGATGTTGTCCTTGCCCGGCACTTTTTGCTTTTCATAGTGCGCATTTCCCACAAAATTGAGCCCCGCCATGCCCAGGCCTTTTTCATTTACCGCATCGTAATAAAGCGGAACTCCCTGGGCCACATGGGCCATCCCGATCATCGCATAGTGCCGTTGCATTTGCTCCACGCATCGAAAAGAAAATGGATAACTGCGCGGCGTTATCACAATTTCCTCGCCGTAAGAACAGTCGTAATCGAGCGTTCTGCCAAAATAGAAATCCTTCGTTTGATATGTCGCCGCTGTGCACATAACTTGCCTCCATCTGCCTGGTTTATTTTTAGGAAAACTTCGCTCCAAAACTCTCGGTTTCCTTTCAGATAAGAGAGTTTTATATCATTTCTTCCCTTTTCATTATTCATCTCTCTCTGCCTTCTTATACCACCATAGCAGGGCAAAGCTGCTTTCTATTTGTTGTGTTGTATTTCGTGTTGCATTTTTCTAAAAAACATTCAAATTATGTACAAAATTTTGGAAGCGCCTGCAAATAGTTATAATTGGTTTTTCGCCCAACAAAGGCAAAAATAAAAAACCACTCTTATAGAGTGGTTTTAACTTTGGTCGGGGTAACAGGATTTGAACCTGCGACCTCTTCGTCCCGAACGAAGCGCGCTACCAAGCTGCGCTATACCCCGTGGAGCTGATGAGCAGACTCGAACTGCCGACCTACGCCTTACCAAGGCGTTGCGCTACCAACTGTGCCACATCAGCGTGCCTACATAGTATACAACACCTTGCAAGGAATTTCAAGATCTTTTTATTGCGAAACTGCAACCAATTTTGCCTGAACGATGAAGCGCTTGCTCTGGCTGGTTTTGGTGCAGGTTGAGAGCGTCACAATGCGCTCGGTTACATTCACCGAAACGTCCGTTTTGATGTCGGACTGTGCAATGGCAGAATCCAGGTAGGCGCGGTATTGCTCATCCGTGGTAAAGTTAAACGGCACGTTCTCCATCTTGGCATCGATTTCATAGGCCGCAAAAACTTCCAGCCGGTAGACCTGCTCTTTTGTATAGAGCATGAAAACCGGGTGTTGATCGTAGTATTCCTGGTTCTTATATTCGATGAGCGAGCCGAACATCGCGCCGCTGTTCATGCGGTGCCCATAAATCACCGTATTGGCATCCCAGAAGCGTGCATGGTTGCGGCTATCCATAAAGATGCTGCCGTATTTATGCTGCTCTCCCTCAAAGACATGGTTCAGATAATAGGTATTATCCTCGCCCTGCACGATGGGATAGTTGATCACCGTCCCGTCCAGATAAAGCCAGCCGATAAAATCCGGGTTGATGGCAGCAAGAGCATCGTAATCCACCGTAAATTTTTCGTCCTCACCCTTGTTACCCTGAGGGATATTGACATACTGCGTCATGCCATCCATCAAGTCATCGCCCTTTTTATATTCGAAGTAGGAAGAAAGCAGAATTCCCACACAAATAACCGCCCCCAGCGCACAGACGATGATGGCAAGATTCAAAAATGATTTCCGTCTTTTTCTGCTATGCTTTCCAGCCTTTTGCTCTCTCATAATACGCCTCCGTTTTTGCACCCCTATTCTATCACATCCCTCCCCATTTTCCTAGAGCATTTTGCATAAAAAAGCGTTTGTTTTCATAGTTTTTACTAATTGGTTCAGGAGGTTTTCCATGAAAAGCAAAAGCAATTTTGTAATCGGCAGCTGCATTGCCTGCCTGTTTGGGCTGGCCTTTGCTCTTGTTTATATGACGCTCGCCCCAAGCTCGACGACTGTCGCGCATACGGCAGAGAAATCCTATAGCTGGTATTATAAACCCAGGGAAGACGGCCAGCAGCCCATCGTCGCAGACGACGCATCTTTTCTTGACGATTATAACCTCATCTATCTGGGGGACCCCAACTCCAAATCCATCTACCTGACCTTTGACTCGGGCTATGAGAACGGCTATACCGAGAAGATCCTCGACGTTTTAAAGGAAAAAAACGCCCCTGCGGCCTTTTTCGTCACCGGGCACTATATGAAGAGTAATCCAGAAATCATCAAGCGCATGAAGGATGAGGGACATCTCGTCTGCAACCATACGGTAAACCATGCGGATCTTTCCGCTACTACCGACATCGCCACCTATCAAAAAGAGCTGGATGGGCTCTGCGAGCTCTATCAGGAAATTACCGGCGAGCAGATGCCGCGCTTTATGCGCCCGCCGGAGGGAAAATACAGCGAGGCCATGCTGAAAATCGTTCAGGAAATGGGCTATACCCCGGTTTTCTGGAGCTTTGCCTATAAGGATTGGCTCAACGACGCCCAGCCGGATACTGCCGCCGCCAAGAAAACCATCCTGACGCGCACGCATCCCGGCGAGATCGCCCTGCTGCATTCTACCTCGGCTACAAACGCCGCCGTGCTGGGCGAAGTGATCGACACCTGGCGGGCAGATGGCTACGAGATCCACAGCATCGAGGAGCTGGTCTCGGCACAATGACGCCATCCCAAATCAAAACAAATAAAAAAGAGCCTTTTATAAGGCTCTTTTTTGTGTTCGCTATTTCTTCTCTACAGAGAAGGTTGCGCTCATGCCGTTGATATCCCACTGCTTCTGGTAGCCGGAAAGCGCGCCATAGGCAACTTCATCCGCCAGTGTTTCCCCGGCGACTTCGCTCTCGTTCTCCCGGAGAATCTCTGCAACCTCGCCCTCCGAGACGGCCAAGCGGATGTGATCCGTCACTTCAAAGCCCGCCTCCTTACGCATGGTCTGCACTTTGCTGATGATCTCCCGGATATTGCCTTCCAGGATCAGCTCAGGCGTCAGCGTCTCATCCAAAATGACGGCGATTTCGCCCTCGGTTTCCACGGCAAAGCCCTCCTTCTGCATGGGCTCGATGAGCAGATCCGCTTCTGTCAGCGAAACTTCCGCTCCATTGGCTGCAAAGGTATAGGCACCGCCGTTTGCAACGGCCTTTACAACCGCGCTGCCATCCGCCTCTGCCAGATGCGAACGGATTGCTCCCAGCAGCTTGCCGTATTTTGGTCCAAGCGTCTTGAGCTGGGGCTTGACCTGATAGGTGATGAACTGCTCCATCGCGGCGCCCAGCTGCACATTCTTGACGTTGAGCTCGCCTTTGATGACTTCCTGATACTGCTCTGGCAGCTGCTCCACGCCGCCGACATACAGCGCCGAAAGCGGCTGGCGGTTCTTGAGCCCGGCTGTGTTGCGGCAGGCGCGCCCCAGGGTAACGATGGAGAGCACGCTGTCCATATTCTCTTCCAGTTTTTCATCGATGCGGGCGGCATCTGCCATGGGATAGGCGCAGAGATGCACGCTCTCGGGCGCGTTCTTATCCACGCTGCGCACGAGGTTTTGGTAGATCGTCTCGGCGATAAAGGGCGTGAACGGCGCGATGAGGCGGATAAATGTCTCGAGGACGGTATAGAGCGTCATATACGCATCAATCTTATCCTGCGTCATCTCGCTGCCCCAGTAGCGCTCGCGGCCGCGGCGGACATACCAGTTGGAAAGCTCATCTACAAACGCCGCAAGCTCCCGCGTCGCCTCAGTAATATGGTATCCATCCAGGAAATCCGTCACTTTTCTGACGGTGGAATTCAGCCGGGAGAGCACCCAGCGATCCATGATGGAGAGGTTTTCCGTATCCGAAAGCGTGTATTTGGTCGGGTCGAACTGGTCGATTTCCGCGTAGAGGATATAGAACGCATAGGTGTTCCAAAGCGGCCCCATGAACTTGCGCTGTGCCTCGGAAACCGCGTCGCCGTAGAAGCGGCTGGGCAGCCAGGGCGCAGAGCCGGAATAGAAGTACCAGCGCACCGCGTCCGCGCCCTGCTTATCCAGCACAGACCACGGATCCACGACATTGCCGATATGCTTGCTCATCTTGCGGCCGTCTTTATCCTGCACATGCCCCAGCACAATGCAGTTTTCAAAGGGTGCCTTGCCGAATACCGCCGTCCCGATGGCCAGCAGCGTATAGAACCAGCCGCGCGTCTGATCCACGGCCTCGCTGATGAAGTTGGCCGGGAAGCGCTTCTCGAATTCTTCCTTATGCTCAAAGGGATAGTGCCACTGAGCAAAGGGCATGGAGCCGGAATCATACCAGCAGTCGATGACTTCCGGGGCCCGGTGCATCCTGCCGCCGCACTCCGGGCACTTCAGCGTGATTTTGTCGATAAACGGCTTATGCAGCTCGATATCATCCGGAACGCCCTCACCCATCTCTTTGAGCTCTGCGATGCTGCCCACCACATGAATGTGCCCGCAGTCGCAGACCCAGATGGGAAGCGGTGTGCCCCAGTAGCGCTCTCTGGAGATGCCCCAGTCGATGACATTATCCAGGAAGTTGCCCATGCGGCCGTCCCGGATATTTTCAGGCAGCCAGTTGACGCCGGCGTTGTTCTTCATCAATTCGTCGTGCAGTGCCGTCATCTTGATGAACCAGGTGCTTCTGGCGTAATAGATGAGCGGCGTATTGCAGCGCCAGCAGAAGGGATAGCTATGCGTGAATTCCGGCGCATCAAAGAGCAGGCCCTTTTCCTCCAGCGCCTCGATGACTTTGGGATCCGCATCCTTGACGAACATGCCGTCCCAGGGCGTCCCCCCGCAGAGCTCACCTTTGGTATTGACCAGCTGAATGAAGGGCAGGTTATTTTCCCGGCAGACCCGGGCGTCATCCTCGCCAAAAGCCGGCGCGTTGTGCACGATGCCCGTGCCGTCTGTCGTCGTAACATAATCATCTGCGATGATATAATGCGCCTTGCCCTGGCCTTCGCAGGCCTTGGCTGTGCACTCAAACAGCGGCTCATAGCTTCTGCCCACCAGCTCGCTGCCCAGATACGTCTGCACAATCTCGGCGCCCTCGCCCAGCACCTGCTCCACCAAATCCTTTGCCAGGATATAAGCTTTTCCATCCTTCACCGCTTTCGCATACTGCACATTTGCGTTGACGCACAGGCAGACGTTGGAAGGCAGCGTCCAGGGCGTGGTCGTCCAGGCCAGATAGGCGGCATCATCATCCGTGCATTTGAAAATCGCCGTGGCCGATCGCTCGGTGATATCCTGATACCCCTGGGCAACCTCATGCGAGGAAAGCGCCGTTCCGCAGCGCGGGCAATAGGGGACGATCTTATGCCCCTTATACAGCAGACCCTTTTCGTGAATCTGCTTGAGCGACCACCAGACGGATTCGATGTAGTTGTTGTCGTAAGTGATATAGGGATTTTCCATATCCGCCCAGTAGCCCACCCGGCGGCTCATCTCTTCCCATTCTCCCTTATATTTCCAGACGCTCTCCTTGCACTTCTGGATAAACGGCTCGACGCCATACTGCTCGATCTGCTCCTTGCCGTCCAGATGCAGCAGCTTTTCCACTTCCAGCTCGACGGGCAGGCCGTGGGTATCCCAGCCGGCCTTGCGCAGCACATTATAGCCCTGCATCGCCTTATAGCGCGGGAATAAATCCTTGATGCAGCGCGTCAAAATATGGCCGATATGCGGCTTGCCATTTGCGGTGGGCGGGCCGTCATAAAAGGTAAATTCCGGCCGCCCTTCTCCGGCTGCCTGCGCCTTTTTGAAGATCTGCTCCCTTTCCCAGAAGGAGAGCACCTCTTCCTCTCTTCCGATAAAATTCAGATCCGTGCTTACTTTTTGATACATCTCCATACTCCTCAGTTTTCTGATGTTTGTTTTCCCAGTCTGCCTCATAAAAAAAGCCCCTTCGCTATAGGGCGAAGAGACCGCGGTACCACCTAAATTCCCCTTGCGGGGCACTTGATGCAGATAACGCCTGCCAGCGCGCGCCCTTTCGAAAAGTGATAACAAAGGAAGCTTCCCCCGCCAGGCTCGCACTCTCCCCGGCTCGCTTTGGATTCCCTTTCCCTGCCACGTCTTTTCAGGCGCTCTATATTCTGCTCTTATTATATTTTATCTTTCCCGATTTGTAAAGGCCGATTCGCGCGCCGAAAAAGATTGGGTAAAATTTCTTGGATACAGAATTCAAATTCTTGTAACATTGGCTTTTCCGTCTGTTCATTTTTCCCTTCCCCTGCTATACTTATCTACGGAAAGTATCGTTTGGAGGCAGTCATGAACCGCGTTAGAAGAATTGTTGCAGCATTTGCTTGTTTTGCTCTGGGTATCTCTTTGTTTTCCGGCTGTAAGAAAGCCGAGGAGCAGCCGCTCCCCAGCCCGGAAATTTCTGCTGCGCCAAATTTCTCTGTGCATCGCTCGACGCTGGATCAATATGGTCTGACCGGGGAGATCAAGGAAGATGATCAGTTTGCCTGCGCCGTTTATTATCCGCGGCTGGAAAACCAGGCCATGGATGCCGTCATAGAAGAAAAAGTCAATCGCAGAATTGCTTCTTTTAAGGAAGATGCCAGCAACCTGGCCAGCCAGGAAAGCCAGCGGCCTCATGCCTGGCTTTTCATGGATTTCCGCTCGGTTCAGGCCGGGACGAACGGCAATATTGCCAGCATCCGCCTGTTTGGATGGAGCCGCAAAGCCGGAGAGGAGGCGCCGCAGTATTTCTCCGAATGCCTGAGCTTTGATATCGCTTCCGGGCGCCAGCTGGTAGACGGCGATCTGTTCGCAGACGGCTATCAGCAGCCGCTGGCAGATCTTTGCTCTGCCGCACTTGCAGAGGCATATCCCGGCCAGGAGATCTCCTTCGAGGGCTGCCCGCTGGATGGCATTGCCAGCCGTGCACTGCCGACAGCCAGCGGCATCGAGCTCTATTTCTCCAGCAGTGAAGTCGCGGCGGCGGATCTTGGCATATTATCCGTTTCCCTTTCCTATGAGAGCCTGAATGCCATTTTGAGCAAAGAAATGCAGTATCGCCTGAGCGAAAATTACGGACAACCCCAGCCCGGGCCTGAGGACAACCGCCAGCCCTTTGAATCCGGCGGCAGAATGCTGGATCCCTCTAAGCCTATGATCGCTCTCTCCTTCGACGATGGCCCGGATAGCGAAGTAACGCCAAAAATTTTGGATCTGCTCCAGCAATATAACGCCCGGGCGACCTTCTGCGTCGTAGGCAACCGCGTGGGCAGCAGGAAGGATGTCGTCAAGCGCGCTGTGGACGAAGGCAACGAGATCGCCAACCACACCTGGGAGCATAAGGACACGAATAAGCTGAATATCGAGGAAATCAAAGATCAGATTACCCGCACCAACGACATCGTCCGAGAGGCCAGCGGGTTTGAGATCCGCTATATCCGGCCGACTTACGGCAACGTCCAGGAAAACCTCAAGCAGGTCAGCCGGGAGCTGAACATGCCTATGGTCAACTGGAGCATCGATTCCGAGGATTGGAAGAGCAAAAACCCGGATCTCATCTACCAGATGATCATGAGCGAGGCCAGGGACGGCCGCGTCATCCTCTGCCACGATATTTACGACACCACCTATCAGGCGATGGCCCGGGTCATCCCGGATCTCATTGCCCAGGGCTATCAGATCGTTACGATCGATGAGCTGTTCAGCTTTGCAGATTCCCAGCCCGTGGGCGGGCAGGTCTGGCGGAAACGGTAAGAAACTGCACAAAAAAAGAAGCGCTGATGCGCTTCTTTTTTTGCTCTGACTTTTATGCAATTTCCCGCACTTTGATGACTCCGCCGATGGCCTTAATCTCATCAATAGCCTGCTCCGAGATTTTCTCATTCAGATCGAAAACGGTATAGGCGATTTGCCCGCGGGACTTATTGACCATCTCCTCGATGTTCAGCCCCTCTTTTGCCAGCACGCTCGTCATCTGGCTGACCATATTGGGCAGGTTGTCGTGAATCACGGAAATGCGGTGATGCACCGGCTCGCCCAGCAGGCAGTTTGGCATGTTGACCGAGTTTTTGATGCTCCCGCGCTCCAGGAAGTGCTTGATCTCGTTGGCCGCCATCACCGCGCAGTTCTCCTCGGATTCCGGCGTAGATGCGCCAAGATGCGGAATGCAGATGACGTTTTCATGCATCAGGCAGCGGGCATCCGGGAAGTCTGTGATGTATTTGGCGACTTTCCCGCTGTCCAGCGCCTCAAACAGGGAGGTCTCCCGAATGATGCCGCCCCGGGCAAAGTTCAGAATGATGACGCCGTCCTTCATCTTACCAAACTCCGGAGAGCTGATATAGTCGCGCGTCTGCTCCATCAGCGGGACATGCACGGTAATATAATCAGCCTTGGAAAGCAGATCCTCCATCTTTGCCGCCTTGTGGACGCTGTCCGAGAGGTGCCATGCGTTGTCGATAGAGATATACGGGTCGTACCCGATGACGTCCATGCCGACATTCGTCGCCGCATTGGCCACCAGCACGCCCACCGCGCCCAGGCCGATGACGCCCAGGGTCTTTCCCTGAATTTCCGGGCCCACAAACTGGCTCTTTCCCTTTTCCACCAGCTTGGGAATCTGATCGCCTTCTCCAATCAGCGTCTTTGCCCACTCCACGCCCTCGACGACATTGCGGGAGGCGACGAGCAGCGCGCAGAGCACCAGCTCCTTGACGGCGTTGGCATTGGCACCCGGCGTATTGAACACGACGATCCCCTTCTCCGTGCAGCGGTCGATGGGCAGGTTGTTCACGCCAGCGCCCGCCCGGGCAAACGCCAGGTTGCGCTCGGAAA
Organism: uncultured Clostridia bacterium; assembly: GCA_947063485.1. GTDB lineage: Bacteria > Bacillota > Clostridia > Christensenellales > Christensenellaceae > QANA01. The sequence goes on from CAMSSU010000007.1 coordinate 50,603, forward strand.
GCGGCATATCCAGGCAGCCTGCGCTGCGCACCAAAAAGGCATCTGCTTCCGCATCCTCGATATGCGAGGAGACGAGATAGTCGCTCTTGGGGAGTTTATCGTAAATGGCAGTAGAAATCGCGTTCAGTTTCTTGACGTTAAACATGCTTTCCTCTTCTTCCTTTATTGATTTTCCTTTTCAAACTTCTCCATGAAATCGGCCAGCGCCTGCACGCCCTCCATGCTCATGGCATTATAGATGCTCGCGCGCATCCCGCCCACGCTTCTATGGCCCTTGATATTCACGATGCCCTGCTCCGCCGCCTCTGCACAGAACTTCTTATCCAGTTCTTCGTTGCCCGTAACGAAGGTTACGTTCATCAGCGAGCGGGAATCCTTGCGCGCGCAGCCCTTGAACAGCCGGGACTGATCGAGATAATCGTAGAGCAGCGCGGCTTTCTTCTTGTTTCTCTCTTCCATTGCCGCAACGCCGCCGTTTTCCTTGAGGTTTTTGAACACCAGCCCGGCCAGATAGATGCCGTAGGTCGGCGGGGTGTTGTACATCGAGCCGTTTTCCGCATAGACTTTGTAATCCAGCATGGGCGGAATATCCTCTTTTCTGCCAATCAGATCCTCGCGCACGATGACGATGGTCAGCCCGGCAGGCCCGATGTTCTTCTGCGCACCTGCGTAAATCAGGCCGTAATCCGAGACGTCAATCTGCTCGGAGAGAATGCAGGAAGACATATCCGAGACGATGGGAATGCCGCCCGTCTCGGGCAGTTTGGCATAGCGCGTGCCGTAGATGGTGTTGTTGGATGTGATATGGACATAGTCTGCCGGCGCTTTGAACATCTCGGGCGTCGTCTCCGGGATAAAGGAGAATTTATATTCCTGGGAAGAGGCCGGGATGATGACATTGCCAAAGCGCTTTGCCTCAGCAGCCGCCTTCTTGGCAAAAGAGCCGGAAACGATATAGTAGGCCAAATCATGCTCCGCGCCCAGCAGGTTCATGGGCACCATATCGAACTGCAAAGACGCGCCGCCCTGCAAAAACAGAACTTTATAGTTCTCCGGGATGCCCATCAGCTCCCGCAGGCAAGCCTCTGCTTCGTCGATGATATCCTGATACACCTTGGAGCGATGGCTCATCTCCATGACAGACATCCCCGTGCCGCGGTAATCGCACATCTCTGCCGCAGCCTGCTCCAGCACCGGCAGCGGCAGCGTGCTCGGGCCTGCCGCAAAATTATAAACGCGTTTCAAACTATGTACCTCCGCAAAAATATTTCAAATTATTCTGTTCCTAAAACTATACAGTTTGATTATAGACCAAAAAGCCGATTCCAGCAATATCATAATATGCTAAATTATGATATAATGCCAGAAGGAAATGCGATAAGAAACACAGTTCGCCGCTTTATGGGAAAGCGGAAAGGAAACAATATGGATCTATTTCAGGCAAACCTAAAAAAAGAGGCGCCGCTGGCAGACCGAATGCGCCCGCGGACGCTGGAGGAGTTCATCGGCCAGGAGCATATCGTCGGCCAGGGCAGGCTGCTGCGCCGGGCCATTTTGGCAGACAAGCTGGGCTCCTGCATTTTCTATGGCCCTCCCGGCTCGGGCAAATCTACCTTGGCCGAGATCATCGCGAATACGACGCACTCCGCCTTCCGCAAGATGAATGCCGTCTCGGACGGCGTCAAGCAGGCCCGGGAGATCATCTCTGAAGCGGAAAATTACAGCAAACTATACGGCGGGAGCACCTACCTTCTGCTGGACGAATGCCACCGCTGGTCCAAAACGCAGTCCGACAGCATGCTGCCCGCCATCGAGAAAGGCACGATTAAGCTCATCGGCAGCACCACGGAGAACCCGCTGGTCGCCATGACGCCTGCCATCGTTTCCCGGTGCCGCCTTTTCGAGTTCCGCCCGCTGACCGAGCAGGATGTTCAGGCGGCAGTTCTGCGGGCGCTGGCCGACGAGGAGCGCGGCTATGGGCAGCGCAAAATTCACCTGGAAGAGAGCGCCCTGCATCATATCGTGCATACCGCAAACGGCGACTGCCGGGCGGCCCTGGGCGCGCTGGAGCTGGCCGTGCTGACCACCAGTCCCAATGCACAGGGTGAGATCCTCATCGATTTACAGACTGCCGAAGATTCCATTCAGAAGCGTGCTGTGCGCATGGACGACAGCGAATACTACGATATGCTCTCGGCTTTCTGCAAATCCCTGCGCGGCTCGGACAGCGATGCGGCGCTGTTCTGGTGCGGCAGAATGCTCTATGCGGGCGTGGATCCCCGCATCATCACCCGGCGCATGATTGTCCATGCCTCGGAGGACGTGGGCCTGGCCAACCCTCAGGCTTTGCAGCAGGCAGTCGCCGCTGCCCAGGCTCTGGAGCTGCTGGGCATGCCCGAGGCTCGGCTGAATATCGCCCAAGCCATCATTTTCATCTGCGAAAGCCCTAAATCCGGCAGCGTAACAGAGGCCGTGGAAAAGGCTTTTTACGATGCCGAACACAGCTATCAGATTGGCGTTCCCCCATATCTGCGGGATACGCACTATTCCGGCTCCGAGCGGACAGAGAGCGGCAAAGGCTATCTCTTCCCGCATGATTTCCCCGGCCACTATGTCCCCCAGCAGTATCTGCCGGATAACCTGGCCGATGCGCGCTACTACGCGCCCACACAGCAAGGCGCGGAAGCCAAAATTGCCGAGGCCAAACGGCGCAGGGATGCCCTTGCCGCAGATTGGAAAAAGAGCCAGAAGTAAAAGAGCAAATACTATAGATGATTCTAAACCATTGCATCTGTGTCGTCTTAGTGGAAATAGGGCTTTTGTCATTGATCAAGCTCTTTTCTACGCCTAAAATCTGCCTATTCGTCTTTTGAATAAGCGCAGAGGATAAACTTCCCGTAACCGAGCCGCCGAGGTTGAAGTGTTGTTTGCTCCTGCCCTCTAGCATATATTCCAGGTTGTTTTTTCGACAAATTATGCTATAATATGCTATAATAAGAAAAAATGGTGAGGTGGGATTATGTTTGATAACATCGGAGCAAAGATAAAAAGACTTGCAAAAATTCTTTGCTGGGTTGGAATTGCGGCTTCGTGTACGAGTTTAGATC
>CAMSSU010000008.1 GCA_947063485.1 uncultured Clostridia bacterium
TACAAAAAAGCCATATAATTATATTTGAACGAGATTTTGATTTTTTATTCTAGCCTTCATTTTAAACATATAAATGCCTTGCCGTTTTCGCGCGGCACATTGATATTTTTTTATCAAGGCTGTCCTCTCTCCCGTTCTTTGCAGCATCATAATAAACGATTGGAAGGTATTGATTATGAGTGGATCCAAAAAGAACAAGGTTGTCGTCATTGGGGCCGGAAGAGTTGGCGAATCCGTTGTCTATACCCTCGCGTTAAGCCGCGTCGCCTCTGAAATTGTCATGGTCGATGTCGCGGTGGATCGCGCAAAAGGCAGCGCGCTGGATGTCAACCACGGCCTCGCTTTTCATAAACAGGTTGTTGTGCGCCAAGGCGATTATTCTGATTGCGCGGATGCCAAAGTCATCATCGTATCTGCCGGCCTCGCCAGAAAGCCCGGGCAAACGCGCCTGGATCTCGCAAAAAGCAATGTCAATATTGCCCGTTCGATTTCCAAAAGCATTATGGAATATGCCCAGGATCCCATCATCGTCATCATTTCCAATCCTGTCGATGTCCTGACCTATGTCATCCAAAAAGAGACCGGCCTGCCCAGCTCGCGTGTCATCGGCTCCGGCACAATTTTGGATACCGCCCGCCTGCGCTATATGCTCAGCGAAGCGTGCGATGTGGATGTTACGGACGTCAACGCATATATTTTGGGCGAACACGGCGACAGCCAGGTTCCCGCCTGGAGCTGCGCTACCATCGCCGGGATGCCCCTGCTGGAGTACTGCGATAAAAACGGCATCGAAATCCGTCCCAGGCTTGCTGCCATTGCCGAAGAGACTGCCAAGGCCGGCGGCACGGTTATTTCGCTCAAAGGAGCGACGTATCTGGGCATCGCCATGAATACCTCCCGCATTGTTGATGCAATTTTGGAAGATGAAAAAACTGTGCTTCCCGTCAGCCATGTGCTGAGCGGCGAAGTTTTAGGCATCGAAGATGTAGCCGTCAGCTTCCCCTGCGTTGTCAACGCAGATGGGATCAAGAAAATCCTCGATATCTCCTATGCCGCGGATGAAGAAAAGGCAATTATTGCTTCTGCTGAAAAGCTTAAGGCTTTCACGCAGGATGCATTAAATATGTAGTGAAAGGGAGAAATTAGAGTGGATAAGAAAGAATTCGCATTGCAGCAGCACGAGAGTTGGAAAGGCAAAATTGAGGTCATTTGCCATGCTCCCCTGGAGACGCCGGAAGATCTGGCCGTCGCCTATACCCCTGGCGTGGCAGAGCCTTGCCTCAAAATTTCCGAGGATATAGATCTCTCCTATAAGTACACGCGCCGCGGAAATCTCGTCGCCGTCGTTACAGACGGCACGGCAGTGCTTGGCCTGGGCGATATCGGCCCGGAAGCAGGCATGCCTGTTATGGAAGGAAAATGTGCGCTGTTTAAGCGCTTCGGCAACGTCGATGCCTTCCCTCTGTGTGTCCGCAGCAAAGAGGTCGACGACATCGTAAAAACGGTCCAGCTTCTCGCTGGCAGCTTTGGCGGTGTCAACCTGGAGGATATCTCCGCTCCCCGCTGCTTTGAGATCGAGAAGAAGCTGAAAGAGACCTGCGATATTCCGATTTTCCACGACGACCAGCACGGCACTGCCGTCGTTACTTTGGCCGCTATGATCAACGCGCTCAAAGTTGTCGGCAAAAAGCTGGATGAAATTAAGGTTGTTACCTCTGGCGCCGGCGCGGCAGGAATCGCCATCATCAAGCTGCTCATGAAGATGGGGCTGAAAAACGTCATCATGTGTGATCGCAAGGGCGCAATTTACGAAGGCCGCGAGGGCCTGAACAGCGAAAAGATGGAGATGGCGAAAATCTCCAACCCGGAAAAGAAAGCTGGCTCTCTGGCGGATATGCTGGTTGGCGCGGATGTCTTTATCGGTGTCTCCGCTCCGGGCACAGTTACTCCAGAGATGGTAAAAACCATGGCAAAGGATGCAATCCTCTTCCCCATGGCCAACCCAACTCCCGAAATTATGCCTGATCTGGCAAAAGAAGCTGGCGCCGCCGTCGTGGGCACGGGCCGCAGCGATTTCCCCAACCAGATCAACAATGTCCTTGCCTTCCCCGGAATCTTCCGCGGTGCGTTGGATGTCCGCGCAAGCGATATCAACGATGAAATGAAGATTGCCGCTTCCTATGCAATCGCGGGCATCATCAAAGACGAAGAACTCTCGGCCGAATATATCATTCCTGGCGCGATGGATCCCAGAGTTGCTTCCGCAGTTGCGGCGGCCGTTGCTCAGGCGGCTAGAGATACCGGTGTAAACCGCATCTAATAAATAGGCAATACACAATTAATAAAAAAGAAGGAGAATTGCTTCTCCTTCTTTTTTTGCGAAAAACTAAGGTCAAAAACACAGCATTCTGCCGGCGGCAACGCGCCTCCCCTCAGCGAACCGCAGGCTCAATTATTATAATTTCCAGTTCCAACCCTTGATATTGCCTAAGTTTGGCGCTTTCTAATTCTGGCTTCCCTGAACGAAAGGCGTCTCAATCGGAATATCCTGTTCCCGCCAGTAATCTGTATCTCCAATCTGCGCGGGCTCGATATCTACTCGCTCCCCAGGCAGCGCCGCCAGAACCAGGCGCTCCCGGATCGCCGCTGTCTCGGCATCCGAAGCATCCCCATCCCGAACAACGCACTCTGTTCCCGGCGCAATATGAAAATACATCCATTTCGCATCCGGCACAGTTAGGCGTACACAGCCGTGGGAATCCGCCTTGCCAAATCTCTCCCAAACTTCCTCAATATAAGTTGAAGTATCGAACTGGGAATATAGGATGGAGTGGAAATAGATTGCTCCTCTAATTTGTGTCCAAAACTGCCCATATGTCTTATCCCTGACAAACTGACTGAAGCGCACATGGTATTTATCCATTTTGAACTTCCCTTTGGGCGTGCAGTCATTTTTGCCCGTAGAGCAGAGCATATAGCGGACTGGCACAGTGTAATTGCCCTCCTCGTCTTTGGAGAAAACCATCGTAACCTGATGCTTCAAATCCACAATGATTTTATAAGTCCCCGCTTCCGGGTATCCCTTCGGGTAGTAATTTCTCGTCCCATCATCGCTCATCACCAGCTCTTCAAAGCTCATGTGCGTTGTCGGTGCCAGCAAATCAAAGGGATCGCATTCCTGTGCATCGCCGGAATAGAGCAGTTCCTGCATATCCTCGTCAGCAATGCCGCTCACTTCCAGCCCATTTTGCACCTGGAAGGCCTTGACGGCATAGAATGTTTCCGAGCCATAAACGCCTGTTTCCTGCTCCCAATCCAAGTAGTTCAGCGCCACAAGCCGTGCCTGCAGCTCTTCCACGTTTTCACCCTCCATGCCCTCTTGAAGCGGAGTTGGGCGCTGCTTTACCACTGGAGCAACGCTAGGCTCTATCTCAGGAGAAACTGTCGCCTCCTCTGCCTTTTCGCTTTCCTTTGCCTCTTCTTTTGCGCATCCTGTAACAATAACTGCCAGCAACAGCAAAGACGCAATCATCCTTTTCCAATTTCTCATTTTTTCTCTCTTTCAATGAAAATACGGCATTCGCCCCTGTTACAAAGCGAATGCCGCATTTTAATTCATAAATATCTTGCTATCTTGGCAAAAGAAACCTTAGTTTTTCGCCAAAACCACTGCGTGTGCAGCAGCCAGTCTCGCGATCGGAACCCGGAAGGGCGAGCAGGAGACATAGTTCAGGCCGATGTTATGGCAGAAGATAACCGTGGAAGGATCGCCGCCATGCTCACCGCAGATACCCAGTTTGATGTTCGGGCGGGTCTTCTTGCCGAGCTCAGCAGCCATCTTAACCAGCTTGCCAACGCCATCCTGATCCAGCTTCTGGAACGGATCGGACTCGTAGATCTTCTTGCCGTAGTATTCATCCAGGAACTTGCCAGCATCGTCTCTGGAGAAGCCGAACGTCATCTGCGTGAGGTCGTTCGTGCCGAAGGAGAAGAACTCAGCTTCTTCCGCAATCTCATCAGCCGTGATAGCGGCTCTCGGAATCTCGATCATCGTGCCGACATGGAAATCGAGCTTAACGCCCTTCTCTTCCATGACTTCGTTTGCCGTCTTAACAACGACATCCTTGCAGTATTTGAGCTCTTTCTTCTCGCCAACCAGCGGGATCATGATCTCGGGGACGATATCGTAGCCGCATTCCTGCTTCACTTCGATAGCTGCCTCGATAACTGCTCTGGTCTGCATCTCTGCAATTTCCGGATAGGTAACCGCAAGGCGGCAGCCTCTATGGCCCATCATCGGGTTGAACTCGTGCAGGCTCTCGATGGTGTTGATCAGCTCGTCATAAGGAATGACCATCTCGTTTGCCAGCGCGCGGATATCCTCCTCAGCGGTAGGCAGGAACTCGTGAAGCGGCGGATCCAGGAAGCGAATGGTTACGGGCAAGCCCTTCATCGCCTTATAGATGCCGGCGAAGTCTGCTCTCTGCATGGGCAGGAGTTTTGCCAGCGCTGCTTTTCTCTGATCAACCGTCTTGGAGACGATCATCTCGCGCATTGCAGCGATTCTGTCTTCGTCGAAGAACATGTGCTCCGTACGGCAGAGGCCAACACCCTCAGCGCCAAAGTGCAGAGCCGTCTCAGCATCTTTGGGGGTATCAGCATTCGTGCGGACTTTCAGCGTTCTGATCTCGTCAGCCCACTTCATAACCTGCTCGAAATCGCCTGTGATAGCAGCTTCTACCGTGGGGATATTCTCTGCGTAAACGTTGCCCGTGCCGCCATCCAGGGAGATGGGATCGCCTTCGCCCAGCACACGGCCATCCGGCAGCAGCATGGTCTTCTTCTCTTCGTTGATGACAACTTCACCGCAGCCTGCAACGCAGCAGGTGCCCATGCCTCTGGCAACAACAGCAGCGTGGGAAGTTCTGCCGCCTCTTGCCGTCAGAATACCTTCGGAAACGTGCATACCCTCGATATCCTCCGGAGAGGTTTCCTGGCGGCAAAGCACGATTTTCTCACCGCGCTCTTTTGCAGCCATCGCATCTTCAGCCGTGAAGTAAACTTTACCGGAAGCGGCGCCAGGGGAAGCCGGCAAGCCCTTCGCAACGGGCTTCGCAGCCTTCAGAGCCTTCGCCTCGAACTGCGGGTGCAGCAGAGAATCCAGCTGCTGGGGCTCAACTTTCAAAATAGCCTGCTCCTTGGTGAGCTTGCCTTCTGCAACCAGGTCAACCGCAATCTTCAGAGCAGCCGGAGCCGTTCTCTTGCCGTTTCTGGTCTGCAGCATATAGAGCTTGCCGCCCTCGATGGTGAACTCCATATCCTGCATATCAGCATAGTGGTTCTCCAGCGTGGTCGCAATCTCAACGAACTGGTCGTAAACAGCGGGCATGGTCTCGTGCAGAGAGGAAATCGGCTGAGGCGTTCTGATGCCGGCAACGACGTCCTCGCCCTGTGCATTCATCAGATACTCGCCGTACAGCTTCTTTTCGCCGGTTGCAGGGTCACGCGTGAAAGCAACGCCCGTGCCGCAGTCGTCGCCCATGTTGCCAAATACCATGGCCTGAACGTTAACTGCCGTACCCCAGCTGCCCGGGATATCGTTCAAACGGCGGTATACGATAGCTCTGGGGTTGTCCCAAGAACGGAAAACAGCTTTGACAGCTTCCATCAGCTGCTCTTTTGCATCCTGCGGGAACTCAACGCCCATCTCTTTCTTATAGAGAACTTTGTAATTTGCGACGATGTTTTTCAGATCTTCTGCATTCAGCTCTGTATCCAGCTTAACGCCCTTTGCCTCTTTGGCCGCATCCAGAATCTCCTCAAATTTGCTCTTCTCAATGCCCATAACGACATCCGAGAACATCTGAATGAACCGGCGGTAGCTATCATAAGCAAAGCGGGGGTTGTTCGTTTTCTTAGCGACAGCTTCCACAGCGACATCGTTCAGGCCCAGGTTCAGGATCGTATCCATCATGCCAGGCATGGATGCTCTCGCGCCGGAACGGACGGAAACCAGGAAGGGGTTCTCCGCATCGCCGAACTTCTTGCCAGCGATCTCCTCGGTTTTCGCAATCGCCTCATAAATCTCGGCAACAATCGCGTCATCGATGGTTTTCCCATCTTCGTAGTACTTCGTGCAGGCTTCGGTAGAAATCGTAAAGCCCTGGGGAACTGGCAGTCCGAGCTTTGTCATCTCAGCCAGGTTCGCGCCTTTACCGCCCAGCAGGTTCCGCATGGAAGCATCGCCTTCGCTGAAGAGGTAAACATACTTTTTACTCATCGCAAATCCTCCTAATTATAATGAAAGTTTTTTAGGCAATAAAAATTTAGCCAAAAATTCTTTTAGCACCCAAAATTATACATGAAAATAGCCGCAAGCACAAGAGATAAATTGCAAAATGCGGCTATTTTCATCCATTTTTCAGTTTTTCAAAAATCTTTGAGCAGCATCAGGCTTTTGGGCGTAATTTCCAGCGCGTTGGTCAGCCAGCGGATGGCCAGGGAGTAAAACTCCTTTTGTTCCGGCAATTCTATCTGCGCGACAGCTTTGGAAGGCGTTCTTAAAATGCGATCAATCCCCAAAATAAATTCCCGGGGAATTTCCTCTCCTGGGCAATCGGCGCAAACCATTCCTCCTGCCCCGATATTGACCTTGCAAACCTCCCCGCTCCCGCAAATACTGCAATGCGAAAGTGAAGGGCGCAGGCCCAGAATATCCAACAGCTTAAAGACAAAAAAACAGAGCACTTTCTGCGGGCTCCCGCCGTGATCCATCGCATAAAGGCAGTTGACCAGCAGCGCAAACAGCCGGGCATTCTCCTGATCCGGCATCACAGTTTTTTCGCATACTTCCAGAAACAGCGTGCCCGTCAGCAGTGCGTGAATATTTTTGCGCAGATGAAAGAAATTATCTTTGGCGACTGCCTGCGTGATATAGTACTTGCCTTTTTGGTGGTTCATGCCAAAAAGAGCGCAGCAGAAGACATCACTGCTGGAAAGCAGCGAGCTTCCCTGCTTCCTGCATCCTCTGCAAAGCGCATCAATCCGCCCTTTTTCTTTGGAAAAGAGCGTCAGCATTTTATCTGTTTCCCGATAGTTGTTTGCCCGAAGCACGACGCATAGCATCGTCTCATTTTCAGCCATATGTTTCCCCTGCCGCCGGGTTACTCGGTTTTTCCCAGCTCCCGGTAAAATAAATAGTAATTGATCGAGCCTGTTTTTTCAAACAGCGCAAAGGCCGTCTGTTTCGCATCATTTTCCATCGGATCGTTTTGTCTCATTTCTTTTGCCTCCATGCTCTTTCTATTCTTCTCTCTTACTTTTCCCGGAAGGCAAAATATCGAAACATGCAATTTCTGTTAATCCCGATACCCCAGCGTTTTGAGCATGAACCCGGAATTGCGCCAATCCTCCTTGACCTTGACCCAAAGCTGGAGGAACACTTTTGTTCCAAAGAGCATTTCCAGATCGCCTCTGGCCTCACTGCCGATTTTCTTGAGCATAGCGCCTTTTTTGCCAATAATGATCCCTTTATGCGAATCCCTCTCACAGTAGATCACCGCAGAGACATTCGTCAGGTTTTCCTTCTCCTCCACTTTCTCGATCTCCACGCCAATGCCGTGTGGAATCTCTTCCCGCAAAGAGAGCAGCGCCTTCTCCCGGATGAGCTCGGAAGCCAGAAAGCGCTCGGGGCGATCTGTTACCATATCCTCCGGGTAATACTGCGGGCCAGGCTGCAAATACGAGACGATTTTTCGCTCCAACTCCTCAAGGCCCCAACCCTGCTTTGCCGAAGCCGTGCAGACCGCATCTTTCGCCACGCCCAAAGCATGCACTTTTTCTATTAACTGCTTAACCTTTTCGGGCTTTACCGCATCGATCTTATTGATAAGCACCAAAAGCCGATCCCCATTGAGCTTTTGAAGGATCTCTTCATCCCTCTGCAAGATGCCCACAACCCCATCGATGACCATGATGGTGAGATCGACATCTTTGTTCGCATCATACGCCGTCTTTACCATATATTCGCCCAGCTTGTTGTGCGGCGTATGCAGGCCGGGCGTATCCAGAAAGATGATCTGGTAATCCGGCTTCGTCAAAATGCCCACCACTTTATTGCGCGTTGTCTGGGCTTTTTGCGTTACAATCGCCACTTTCTCGCCAACTAAGGCGTTCATCAGCGTCGATTTCCCCACATTCGGGCTGCCCATAATCGAAATAAATCCAGAAAGATGTTCCAAAATCTTCTCCTTAGCGTATGTTTAGTTCCGCCCCAGCGCCTCTCGCTGCTTTTGGCGCATCACTTGCTCTTCCTGCTCCTGCATATGGTCGTATCCCATCAGATGCAGCATACCGTGCACCGCCAGAAAGCACAGTTCCTGGGTCAGCGTATTGCCATATTCCCTGGCCTGATCGGCCGCGTGCTCAATAGAGATAAAAATGTCGCCTAAAAACAGCTCTCCCTCTTCCCCCAGCTCGGGCTCAAGCCCTTCTTTCAGCGCCTCGCCAATCGGCCCCTGCAAATCGTTGGCAGGAAAAGACAGCACGTCCGTCGCCCGATCGATCCCGCGGAACTGGCGGTTCAGCTCCCAGAGATAGGCATCGTCTGCAATGACGATGTTCGCAGAAAAATCCGCGATCCCTTCCAGCTGTGCCGCACGCGCGGCAGCGGCGTTAATCTCCTGCACGCATTCTGCCGCAAGCTCCAGCTCTTCTTTTTCTATTGCAACCAAGTCTCTCATTTTTCCGGATCCTCCGGGTAGGCGATGCGCTCGTGGTTTGCACCCTGCAAGACCCGCACAAACGCATCGATGATATTGGTCATGTCTCTTCTGGTCAGCGGGCATTCATCCAGCTGGCCGCTGTTATAACGGTCTATCACTAAAGTCTGGATTTGATCGTGAATAGCCGAAAGATCCAGCCGCATGGCATTGTTTGCGCGAATTGCCGCTTCAACCACATCCGCCAGCATGAGTACCCCCGCCTCTTTGGTCTGCGGCTTGATGCTGGGATAATGGAAGATGGATTCATCCTCGATCTCACCCTGCATACGCGCCATGCGGTAAAAGTAAGTTACCGTTCCATCCCCATGATGCTGGGAAATAATATCCACCATCTGCTGAGGCAGGCGGTTTTTCCTGGCCAGCGCCACGCCGTCGGTAATATGGCTGCGAATCGCTTTGGCGCTGTCTTCGGGCGTCATGGAGTCGTGCGGGTTGGCGACGTTCATCTGGTTTTCCTTAAACATCAGAGGGTTGCTCAGCTTTCCAATATCGTGGTAGTAGGCCGAAACTCTGGTCAGCAGAGCATCCGCGTCCACAACCTCCGCCCCGGCCTCTGCTAGGTTTGCCACCATGACGCTGTGGTGATAGGTGCCCGAAGCTTCGATCATCAGCCGGCGCAGCAAAGGATTGGAGGGGTTGGAAAGCTCCAGCAGGCGCGAGGGCGTCGCCAAAGAGAAGCAGGCTTCCCATATCGGCAAAATGCCGATGGCAAGGAACCCGCAGAGCACGCCGCTGCCCAGGCTGAACAGCGCGGCCGCCAAATACTGCTGCCAGGTGTACCCTTCCAAAATTCCATAGCACAGATAGACAACCGCCGCCATGACGCCAGCCGCCATGCCCGAATAGATATACTCTGCGCGGCTCTGCTTTCCGCGGAAAATCAGCACAACCGCAAAACTTCCAAGCAAGCCGGCCAGCATACTGCGCAGCACCTGATCATCGAAGAAAAATGCCTTTTGCGGCGCCATAATAAACGAGATGATGATGCTCATCCAGACGCCGTAGAGCAGAGCCGTCTTTCTGCGCAGAATAACCGCCCCAATGATGACGGGCAAAAATACCGGCGCAATCCGCAGATCGATGCGCTTGCAGATGAGCGCCACCACGATGCCCAGCGCCGAGAGCAGTATCATGCAGAGCGCGCTTTTCGCATCCCGCACGACGCTGTGCCGCTGGTAGATGCAGTAGAGCAGCGCGATTCCAAACACCGCAGCCATGAGCAGCGCGGAGAAAATCCAGCGCGATGTGCCCGAGCGCTCGTCTGTCATCAGGCCCATCTGTTTGATGAGCCGCAGCTGCGCTTCCGAGATGATCTCGCCTTTTTGCACGATATTCTGGCCCTTTTGATATTGCACCGGCTTGACCGCCTCTGCCGCCGCAAGGCGCGCGCTCTCCGTCGCCTCGATGTTATAAGTCAGGTTGGAATTGATATTGGCGGTCGCCACAGCGTGCGCCAGCAGGGCCTGCTCAGAGGTAAATGCGCCGCCGGAGATCAACTCCGAGCGCACGGATTCTATCATATCCGCCAGATCATCCGCCGTTACGCCGTCTTTCATCTTGATGCGCACTTTCTCTACCATGGCATCCCGGAGCGTTTCCAGCTGTTTGGGCTCCATCGAAGCGATGGTATAGATATTCTGATCCGTCAGGTAATCCGGCCTTTCTGCGCGAATCTCCTCCATGGAAGGCCCAAGCAGCGCTTCCCAATCCGTCTCCGCAACACTCTTGATCTGCTCGGGCGGCTGTGCCAGGTAAATCTGCCGAACCTTTTGGCGTATCTGCTCGATCTGAGAGAAAGCGTTATAGATGTTCTCCTCGTTTTGGTTGAGAATCGTGTCGTCCAGCTGATAGACGGGCAAAACCTTCTGCTTGGCTTCTTCTCTCAGAATCTCCGTAGAATACTCGTCCACCAAATCCTTGTTGGCTGTGATGGTCTCTTCGCAAATCCCGCCCACCGTATAGGTGTACTTCTCGGTCTGCGCGCTCAGCACGCCGGCGACAACGCAAAAGACGTAAAGCAGAATGTAGAGCACCAGCGATGCTGTTTTTCCCTGCATTTTAACTTGTCCAAGAAATGTTTTTTGCCGCCGCCTGTTTTCTCGTTTTCTCTCTGCCATGGCTTAACCTCGCCGACTGATTTCGCGTTCTTCCTCTTTCTCAAACGCCTTTACAATATCCTTCACCAGCTTATGGCGCACAACATCCCGGTTGGTCAGGTATGTTACGGAAACACCGTCGATCCCCTTCAAGATCTCCGCCGTTTTCCTCAGGCCGGATTGCTGGTCCCTGGGCAGGTCGATCTGGGTAACGTCTCCCGTAACGACTACCTTGGAATTTTCGCCGAACCGCGTTAAAAACATCTTCATTTGAGCCATGCTGGCATTTTGCGCCTCATCTAAAATGATAAACGCATCCGAGAGCGTCCGCCCGCGCATATATGCCAGCGGCGCCACTTCCACGACGCCTGTCTCCACCAGCTTCTGATATGCCTCCGCCCCCATAAATTCATAGAGCGCATCATAAAGCGGCCGGAGATAGGGATCGACTTTGCTCTGCAAGTCCCCCGGAAGAAAGCCGAGCTTTTCCCCCGCTTCGACGGCCGGGCGCGTCAGAATAATGCGGGAAATCTCTTTATTTTTCAGCGCCACCACGGCTTTTGCCATAGCCAGATACGTTTTGCCTGTCCCAGCCGGGCCGATGGCAAAATTCACCGTGTTGTGATCAATGGCCTCCATATAGCGCTTTTGGCCCAGCGTGCGGCATTTGATGGGCCTGCCCCGATTTGTTACGGCGACGACGCCCTGCATGGCCTCCAGGCCGCTCTGCATCTCGCCGTCTCCCGCAAGATCCAGAAAATAGCTGATCTTGTTTTCGTCGATGTATTCCTGCTGACGGAACTGCTCGCAAAGCTTCAAAATGACCTGCTTTGCCATCTCTGCCTGCTGCATATTTCCCGAAATCACCGCCCGGCCCTCCCTGGCGGCGATTTCCGTATCCGTTCCCTTTTCGATGAGGTGGATATTTTCGTCTAAAATCCCGAAAATCTCCTTCATCTCTTCCATGGATTCAAATTCAACCGTTAATTCCACTTTCGTTTGATTTTCCAATCAAATAGCCCCTCCGAAATTATTCTTGTGTATCCGCGCCGGGAAGATCCGGCGCATCATTGATGACGCCCGTCATCCCAATGGCCTCGCGCACGCTCACAGTCAGCGTGATGCTCAGCTTGCCGCCCTGCTCTTCCTCATACCGATGGAAGGCGACAATTTCCGCGTCCTCCGGTATCTGGGCATAGAGGCTTTGATATGCCTTCTCCTCCGCGCTCACCAGAGCCGCCTGCTTTTTCTCCTGCGAATAAACGCTCTTTGCCTTATAGTATGTCTTTTCTATAATCTGTAAATGCAGCGGGCCGTTTTTTCCTATCTCGCCCACCATCTCATCTTTTTCAATGCATTCGGAAAACGGGTTTTCGCCCAGAAGGTGGATCTTCTGCCTGCCCAGCAGCATATACCGCTCAACCGCCGTCTCCCCCGTGGGAACTTTATCATAGCTGCTGATAGTCGCCTCCGCCTTGGCGATATAATCGACTCTCGCAATCACTACGCCTCTTGCAGGCATGGAAATGGGCGTTTCGCCTTTGAGATAGTTTCCCGCAATCAGCAGCTGTCCTTCCGAAACTTGCTCTCCCTCGGCGACAACCGCCTGCCCGCTGGTTACGATAACCTGTTCGATCACACCGCTTTTGAGGGCATAAACCGCGCAGGGCTGTTCGTCCCGAATATCCGGCTTTGGGGTGCGCTCCCGAATTTCCGCCACCAGGCTCGCGCCGTCAAAGGAGACGTAGACATAGGTCAGATCCGGAAAAGCATTCCAAATTGCCCGCTCCAGCTTTTTTGTGTCGATGCGGCTTTTGAGCGCAAATTCCTTTGCGCCGGCCTCCTGCATCACCAGATACACATCGTATTCGCTGATGCTTGTCAGCCCTTCAACGCGAATGCGGACGCAAAACAGCGAGAGAACCACCACCACGCAAACAGTGAGCGCCGCCCCGACGCCCAGAATCCAGCGCCTGCGAAGGAAGTCCAAAACTGCCGTTCCCCCGCCGCATTTTTCCACCGTAACCTTCGCCTGAGCCGGCAGCATTTTTTGCAGTTTTTTATAATCCCGCATGGATAGCTTGGCGCGAAACTGCGTATAGCTTTTGCGCTGCAATTCCAAAAACTGAAGGCCTTCCTTTGCGGCGGCGTTAAGCAGGCGTTCTACGCCCAGCAATTCCACGTTAATGATAACATATCCAAAAAGAAAATACCATAAATATAACAATTACGGCTCCCCCTTTATTTCCTCTGTATCCCCGTATCGTATTTGCTCGATCATCCCGGTAAAGGAGAGCACGCCTTCCTGCATCGAGCAGACATAGAAATCCCTTCCAAGAAAACAAATATCGCCAAACTCCGTCGTGAGCTTGAGCACTTTTTCCGAATATGCCGCAATATTTAAAAACCCTTCGACCGTGCAGGCCGTGTTGTCATAAACGTGGATCCCAAGCCCATTCGCCACAACCTGCGGCGGAAACTCCATCGCGGCGCCCGCCCGGAGCCTCCAGTTCTTTTTTCGTCTTTTCGCCTTTGCTGCCATCTTTTCACCACCTGCGACTATTTTATGAGCAGAAGGCGCAAAAAAATACACAAAAAAACAACGGCAGAAATGCCGTTGTTTTATGCTTTTAGTGTTTTCTCTTTCTGGCAGCCTCAGCCTTCTTCTTTCTCTTAACACTGGGCTTTTCATAATGCTCGCGCTTTCTGACCTCTGCGAGAACACCAGCTCTTGCACATTTTCTTTTAAACCGCTTCAGAGCGCTCTCCAGAGACTCATTTTCGCCTACGCGTATTTCAGACATCTTTTTCCCCCCCTCCCATAATCAAATGCGCAAATTACTACGCCTTAACCGGGAGTATTTGCACGAAGGGCAACAAGTACCATTCAATGTCTAAAATTATAGATCTTTTCTCTTGGAAAGTCAACAAATTCTTCCGGCCGGCGCAAAATTATCCCGCATTTTTCGCCATGCCGCAAAGAAATAGCTTGCAAAAAGGGCAAAAAAATTATATAGTAAGGAAGAAATAGGTATACTACTTTTTGGCATTGAGAAAGCTGCGGCCAGTGTTCTTTTCAAGAGAGCCGGTGTTTGGTGCAAACCGGCAAAGAAGCTGTCCTTTCCACTTTTGAGCCTCCCAGCTTATGGGAGATTGGCACTCTCTACCGTGCTACGAGCGGCCGCTTTGCGCGGCAATTTGGGTGGCAACGCGGAATCCTTCCGTCCCATATTGGGATTGGAGGGAATTTTTTATGCCAAAAGAAAGCAAAATTCAAATCTAGGAGGAAAATTATGCTGGATTTAAAGTTTCTCCGGGCAAACCCGGAAGTCGTAAAACAAAACATCCGCAATAAGTTTCAGGATCAAAAGCTGAGCTTGGTGGATGAAGTCATCGCTCTGGATGCGGAAAACCGCGCCACCATTCAGCAGGCAGAAGCGCTGCGCGCAGATCGCAACCGCATTTCCAAGCAGATCGGCGGCCTGATGGCCAAAGGCCAGAAGGAAGAGGCCGAGGCGCTCAAGCGGCAGGTTACGGATTTTTCCAGCCATCTGGCCGAGCTGGAGGAAAAAGAGCGGGAGCTGGATGAGAAAATCACCCGAATCATGATGAGCATCCCCAATATCATCGACCCAAGCGTTCCCATCGGCAAAGACGACAGCGAAAATGTGGAAATCCAGCGCTATGGCGAGCCTGTCGTCCCAGATTTTGAAATCCCCTATCATGCCGAGATCATGGAACGCCTCTCCGGCCTGGATCTGGAGAGCGCCAGAAAAGTCGCCGGCAATGGATTCTACTATCTCATGGGCGATATTGCCCGCCTGCATTCCGCCGTCCTCTCCTATGCGCGCGACTTTATGATCGGCCGCGGGTTCACCTACTGCATCCCGCCCTTCATGATCCGCAGCGATGTCGTTACGGGCGTCATGAGCTTTGCCGAGATGGATGCCATGATGTATAAAATTGAGGGCGAAGATCTGTATCTCATCGGGACAAGCGAGCATTCCATGATCGGCAAGTTCATCGATACCATTTTGAAGGAAGATGCCCTCCCCTATACGCTGACCAGCTATTCCCCCTGTTTCCGCAAGGAAAAAGGCGCGCATGGCCTGGAGGAGCGCGGCGTATACCGCATCCATCAGTTTGAAAAGCAGGAGATGATCGTCGTCTGCAAGCCGGAAGACAGCATGATGTGGTTCGATAAGCTCTGGCAGAACACTGTGGATCTCTTCCGCACGCTGGATATCCCCGTCCGCACGCTGGAATGCTGCTCGGGCGATTTGGCAGATCTCAAAGTCAAATCCATCGATGTGGAGGCATGGTCGCCGCGCCAGCAGAAATATTTTGAAGTGGGCAGCTGTTCGAATCTGGGCGATGCTCAGGCGCGCCGGCTGAAAATCCGCGTCAACGGTGAAAACGGCAAATATTTCGCACATACGCTCAATAATACCGTCGTCGCCCCGCCCAGAATGCTCATCGCATTTTTGGAGAACAACCTGTGTGCCGACGGCAGCGTCCGCATCCCGGAGGCCCTGCGCCCCTATATGGGCGGCATGGATGCCATCCGCGCAAAATAACAGATAAAAAACAGCCAGCGGGCCTTTGGGGCTTGCGCTGGCTGTTTTTATTGCAAAGAACTCCGTTATCAGTTCAAATCCACTCATCTGCACATCGCTTGATATGCCCGTACCTCATAGCTTCAGAAATAAAAAGCACTCATAACGCAAAATCGTCCAGAGTGCTTTTTTCGGTTCGTTCTAGCTCCAAGCCGCTCCCTGCTTTGGGCACCGCTGAAGGTTAGCCGCCAGCCAATCAGCCCGGAGGCCACCCAAGCTCTCTGCCGCCCAACAGGTGAAAATGCAGATGCGGCACCGTCTGCCCCGCATCTTTGCCAATATTGCTCACAATGCGGAAGCCGCGCTCTTCCAGGCCAAGCTCTCGGGCCAGTTTTCCCGCGACCTGAAAAATATGCGCGACCAGCTCCCCATCTTCCGGCTTTAGCGCCAATACCGACTGAATGTGTTTTTTGGGGATGATGAGCACATGCACAGGCGCCTTGGCATCAATATCATGGAACGCCAAAACCTGCTCATCCTCGTAAGCCTTTTTCGAGGGAATCTCCCCGCGGATGATTTTGCAAAAAATACAGTCTTCCATCGCAATCCTCCTTCTATTTTTTCTTTATCAGGCGCGCTTGCAGGGTCTCCTGCCGGACGCCTGTGATATAGGCGCGCACGATGCTGTTCTCCTGGCCGCCCTCTTCTATGGCGACTCTCTGATAGCGCGTGGTGTAGCCCAGCATTTTTCCGCCGGCATCCCGCTCTTCCAGCAAAACCTCCTGCTCTTTTCCAACAAAACGCGCCAGATATTCCTGCTGCATCTCGTGCGCCAGCGCCGCAATTTCTGCCGCCCTGCGCTTTTTCTCCGGCCCGGGCACATCTCCCGGCATCTTCGCCGCCACCGTGCCTTCTCGTTTGGAAAAGGGAAATACGTGAATTTTAGCAAAGCCAATCTGCCGCAGAAAATCCAGGGTGCTTTGATGCTCCTCCTCGCTCTCGCCCTGAAATCCTGCGATGACATCTGTGGTAATCGCTGGATCTGCGAAATATTCCCGTGCATTTGCGATATACTGCGCATACTCTTCCGGCGTATATTTTCGATTCATCCGGCGCAGAACCTGCGCACAGCCGCTCTGCAGAGAGACATGGAAATGCGGGCAAAGCCGCTCGCAGGCCGCCGCTCTGCGGCAAAACTCCTGCGTCAGAAGCGATGGCT
Source organism: uncultured Clostridia bacterium (assembly GCA_947063485.1). Classification (GTDB taxonomy): domain Bacteria; phylum Bacillota; class Clostridia; order Christensenellales; family Christensenellaceae; genus QANA01. The sequence goes on from CAMSSU010000008.1 coordinate 16,655, forward strand.
CCAAAGAGCCCAGGCGGATGCGCACAAGCCCCGGAACCTGGTTCAGCTGCTCGATGACGTCTATGAGCCCGGCTTCTTCCAAATCCTTGCCATAAGAGCCCAGGTGTATCCCCGTGAGCACGATCTCCTGCACCCCGCTGGCTGCCAGCCGCTCGGCTTCTTTTAAAATCTCCGCCATCGGCCGCGAACGCACCGGCCCTCTGGCATATGGGATGATGCAGTAACTGCAAAAATTGCTGCATCCATCGCAGATTTTCAGGTTTGCCCGGGTTCTCTCCTGGCTTTTGGAGATTTGCAGTGGCTCAAATTCGCGCTCTTTGAGGATCTCCTCAACCGCATTGATCTTCTCCTCGCCTTCCAGACTGCGCCGCACAATCTGCACAATCTGCCCTTTGCATTTCGAGCCAATAACAGCCGCGACGCCCTCCTGCTCCAGAATGCGCGCCGCATCCCGCTGAGCCATGCACCCGCATACAAAGATCCGCGCATCCCTGTTTTGATGATGCGCCCGGGAGATCATCTGCCGCGATTTCTTATCCGCCACCGCCGTTACCGTGCAGGTATTGATGATATAAAGATCCGCGCTCTGGGAAAAATCTGCCGTCTGATATCCCGCCTGCTCCATCAGCTCGCGCATGGCGTCTGTCTCATATTGGTTGACTTTGCAGCCCAGCGTCTCGTAAGCCACCCGCATCCTAACACCCCGTTTCATAGGCCGTCAGCGCCGTCAGCGCAATGGCCGCAGTCTCTCCGCGCAAAATGCGCCGGCCCAGGCTGACGGAGCGCCCGCCTGCCGCGATAATCTGCTCCGCTTCCTGCTCGGAAAACCCGCCTTCCGGCCCGATAATCAGCGCAATATCCTTTTGCTCCCGGATTTGCTCAAAAACCTGCCTCAGCGCGATTTCGGATTTCTCATAGGCAAAGAGCACTGCGCCATGCTGTGGGATTTCCCGCAAAACCTCCTCCAAAGAGAGCGGCGGCAGGATGCGCACCGCCGCGGCTCTGCCGCATTGCTTCACTGCCCCTTCCGCGATCTTTTCAAAGCGCTCCTGGGCTTTCCCGCCTTCCTTTGGCTTTTTGACGCACCTGCTGCTCACAAACGGCGCAAAACAGCCAATGCCCAGCTCCACCGCTTTTTGCAGAATCAGCTCCATCTTATCCGATTTCATATAGGCGACATACAGCGTAATATCAACGCTGGGCTCGCCCGGGCAATCCCGGGTTTCCAGGATCTCCGCGCAAACCTCGCCATTCTCCACGCTGAGCGCCCGGCAGACCAGCTCTTTGCCCTGATGCGCCGCCAAAAACAGATCTCCGGCCGTCATTCTGAGCACACGGCTAAAGTGTTCCGCTTCTCCGCCCAGCAGAAAGGCCCTATTTTCCGTAACCTTGCCTGCAAAAAAACGTCTCATGCCTTGTTTTGGGCGATGATCGCCGCCCATTCTCCATCCCTGCAAACCTCAAGCACGGCAAGGCCGCCGGCCAAAAGCGCATCGCGCACTTCCTCCGCGCGCTCGATGATGATGCCCGAGCAAACCATCTTGCCCTCCGGCCGCAGATAGCGTCGGAACAGCGGAATCATCGCCTTGATCACATCCGCCACGATATTTGCCGCGATAACATCATATTGCCGATCCCCGATTTGCAGGGCCAAATCCTCATCCATCAAGATGTTGCCCAAAAACAGCCGGAAATCCTGCTCCGCAATGCCGTTGCGCGCCGCATTTTCCCGGGAAACGCGGATCGAATCCTCCTCGATATCCACGCCCGTAACTTTCCCTGCCCCAAGCAGTTTTGCGGCCACAGCCAAAATTCCGCTGCCGCAGCCCATATCCAGCACCTCATCTCCGGGTGCAACCAGATCTTCCAGCGCCTCGATGCATAGCCGCGTCGTCTCGTGCGTGCCCGTCCCAAAGCTGGAGGAAGGATCGATCTCTAGAACAATACGCTGGTTACCCTCTGGAAGCGGCTCCCAGGAAGGCTTAATGAGCATTTTTTGCCCAATCTCCGTGGGCTTGAAATACTTCTTCCAGTTGTTCATCCAGTCCTCTTCGCGCAGTCCGGACGTCTTGAGCTCAACGTCTGCGCCCATTTGCCGCGCCTGCTCTGCGGCCCAGAGAACTTTTTGCTTTTTCTCCTCTCCCTGGCCGTTTTCCGACGCATAAATGCAGATGACAGCATCCTTTTGCGTGAGCAGCTTATCCTCGACGTAGTCGTAGTAGACCGAAGTCTCCAGATACTCGGAAAACTCCCGGGGATCCTGCACGGAAAACTCGTAGATCTCTTCCGCCACCAGAAGGTCGCTCAAAAGATCCACATGCTCGGGCTGAGTGATGAGGTGCAAACATGTCCAATTCATGGCAAATCCTATCCTTCGATTACTTTTGTCGCATTTTTGCGCTGGGCGCGCCGCTGCTGTTCCGCCTTCCAGTACGACTCGAATTCGGCGGCGCTTCCCTCTTTGATATCCGCTTTCGCGATGATCATGGCGCTGTGCTTGTCCACATAAGCGAACCAGTATTTCTTATTTTTGGCTACCTTGCGGATCTGCGCCCACTTAACCGCTTCCATTTTGCCGTTTTTCTTATTCTGGGAGACGATCTTCTTTGCCGTGATCTCAAATTTCATGGGAATTTTGTCGCGGTAAAGCGGGATATCCAAAAGCTTCAAATGATTTTTCAGCGTGCTCCTGCGCTCCAGGAAGAACCAGAGCAGCGCAATCGCGGCGACGCACCCCTGCAAAATCGCATTCATCCAATTTCCTTCTGCAAACTTCAGCGCCATATCCGCAAAAAAAATCAAAGCGAAAGCCAGCACAGCATCGAACTTCCAATTTGCAAAAGAAAGGCTGTCCCGCCAATAAAAACTGCGGTATTTTCTTTTATCCAAAGCGGTATCGATTACTACCATTCTTCTCTCCTCAACCTTTTTGATAAATTATATCACTTTTTGTCTGCGCTTGCCAGCAGGGATTCAAAAAACGCCACCAGCTCCTGGTAGCTGGAAAGTGAAACCGCTCTTTGCCGCAGCTTCGCCGCGCCCGCGATCCCTTTGACATACCAGGCCGCGTGTTTGCGGAATTCCTTCATGGCGATTTCTTCGCCCTTCTGCTCGATGGCCAGCCTGGCTTGCCTGAGCGCAGTTTCCACTTTTCCGGAAAGGCTGGGGCGCTCATATGTGCCGCGCTCCAAGTAGCTTCTGATCTGCCCGAATATCTGCGGATTGCCCAGAGCGCCCCGGGCCACCATGACGCCGTCTGCTCCAGTATGCCGCAAAATCGCCTGCGCATCTTCCGGGGCAAAAACATCCCCGTTTGCGATGACCGGGATGCGCACGGCCCGCTTCACTTCCGCAATCGCGTCCCAATCTGCCTTGCCCTCGTAATATTGCTCGCGCAGACGTCCGTGCACCGCAATGCCGTCTGCCCCTGCCTGCTCTAAAACCTCCGCAAACAAAACGCAGTTTGCATGCGCCGCATCAAAGCCCTTGCGGAACTTTGCCGTTACCGGGCCTTTCACAGCCTTTTTGAGCGCGCGGACGATCTCCCCCGCCAGCTTTGGCTCTTTCATGAGCGCAGAACCCTCGCCGTTATTGACAATCTTGGGCGCGGGGCATCCCATATTGACGTCGAACAGCGCGATTTTCTCCCCCATCACCTGCTCCAGCATGGCAGCTGTGCGCGCAATGGTCTCCGGCTCCCGCCCAAAGAGCTGAACCGCCGCTCTTCCTTCCGCTTCGCTGACGCCAAGAAGGTCAAAGGTTCTGCGGTTATGGAATTTGAGGCCCTTGGCGCTCACCATCTCCGTATAAGTCAGCCCGGCGCCCTGCTCTGCCGCAATCTGCCGGAAAGCCTGATCTGTGATTCCCGCCAGGGGCGCTAAAAAAATGTTGTTTTTTGCATGAATATAGGGGTTCAATCGTATTTTCTCCAAAAATAAAAAGCAGGCAATGCCCGCTTTTTACTGCGATTCCTCCGGGGGCGTGCTCTCGGGGACTTGTTCTTCGTAATCCTCTTCCGGCGCTTTGGTCGGGATGGGGTATTCCTCAGACTGATCGATGGTCGTATCCTCGTCCAGCTTCAGATCCGCCACTCTCCAGCTCCCGTTTTCCTTGATAAAAGTCAGGGTATACTCCCCGCTCTCAATAAAACGATCCACTTCGTTCACCTGGATGGCGCCCGGCGCAATCTCCGCCGAAATATCCCGCACGGTATTGTTCACCTTGACTTTGGCCACCTTTTGCCAGGGAAATACAATGCCCAGTTTGACGTCCGTGCGCTCATCGTAGCTCTTGATCTTATAGCTCGCGTTGGTCGTCTGCGTCGCCAGGCCACTCTTTTGAAGGTACTCTTTTGTATAGATGCTGTCCAAAATATCCGTATCCGGATTATCCAGCGGCACCAAAATCACCGAAGTGCGCTTGGCAAAAGCATCTTTTGCCAGAATATAGATATTGCTCGTATGCATGACGGTGCTGAACGCGAAGATGATCAATAAAGCTGCCAGGCCGGCTGCCAAAAGCTTGCCTAAAATATACAGCAGAAATTTATCCGTCCGAAAGTTTCCCTTTTTCATGAGAATACCTCGCTTTCCTGCTCAGCTCCCATTAAGCTCTCGGCTTCATCGTCGGGAAGAGCAAAACATCTCTGATGGAATAGCTATCCGTCAGCAGCATCACCATTCTATCGATGCCAATTCCAATGCCGCCTGTCGGGGGCATGCCGTATTCCAGGGCATTGACGAAATCTTCGTCCATCATATGCGCTTCCTCGTCTCCCGCCTCGCGCTCTTTGAGCTGGTCCACAAAGCGCTGCTTCTGATCGATGGGGTCGTTGAGCTCGGAGAAGGCGTTTGCCAGCTCCCGGGAGGTGATAAACAGCTCAAAACGCTCGGTCAGCTTGGGGTTATCCGCCTTGCGCTTTGCCAGCGGCGAAATTTCCACGGGGTAATCCGTGATAAACGTCGGCTGCACCAGTTTTTCCTCGACAAAGGCATCGAACGCCATGCTGAGAATCTTGCCGGCCGTCTCGTTTTCCACTTCCAGCCCCAGCTTTTTGGCCATCTCTCTGGCCTGCTCATCCGTGGCCGAGGCGAAGTCCACCCCAGTATACTGCTTTACAGCATCGTTCATGCTCATGCGGTTCCAGGGAGGCGTCAAATCGATCTCCTGGCCCTGATAGGTGATCTTCGTCGTGCCGTAGAGCACCTTGGCGCAGTGCGCAAACAGCCCCTCGCAAAGCTCCATCATGCCGTTATAATCCGTATATGCCTGATATAGCTCCATTGTGGTAAATTCGGGGTTATGCTTGATATCCATACCCTCGTTGCGGAAGATGCGCCCGATCTCATAGACCCGCTCAAACCCGCCGACGATCAGCCGCTTTAAATGCAGCTCTGTAGCGATGCGCAGATACATATCGATATCCAGCGTATTGTGGTGCGTGATAAAGGGGCGCGCCGCGGCGCCGCCGGCCGTTCCGTGCAAAATCGGCGTCTCCACTTCCATAAAGCCCTTTTCATCCAGATAATCCCGGATGGCTTTGATGATCTTCGAGCGCTTTGCAAACGTCTCCTTGACTTCCGGGTTTACGATCAAGTCCACATATCTCTGGCGATAGCGCAGATCCATATCTTTTAGGCCGTGGAATTTCTCGGGCAGAGGAAGCAGGGATTTGGAGAGCAGCGTTACGCTATGGCACTTGACGGAGAGCTCTCCCGCATTTGTGCGGAAGGCCTCGCCATCCAGGCCCACAATATCGCCGATATCGTATGTCTTGTACTCGGCATAGGGTTCATCGCCCATGACGTCTCTTCTGGCATAGCCCTGAATGCGCCCTGCGCCGTCCTGAATATGGAAAAAGCTCGCCTTTCCCATCACGCGCTTGGAGACGATTCTTCCCGCCACGCGCACCTGGGAGCCTTCCAGCTTCTCAAAATTATCTTTGATCTCCGAGGAAGAGATCACGCCGTCAAACCGCGTAACCTCAAACGGATTCTTGCCGCTATTCTTCAGAGCCTCCAGCTTATCTCTGCGGACCTTTACCACTTCCGTCAGGTTTTCTTCCGGCGCTCCATGATTTTGCTGTTGTTCTGCCATCTTGCTTTCTCTCCTTATTTACCGCTCATCTGCCTTGGAAATCTCCAAGATCGTAAAATGCGCAATGCCGCCCGGAACCTCCACCGAGATCTCATCGCCTACCGAATGCCCGAGCAGCGCCTGCCCAACCGGGGATTCATTCGAGATAATGTTGTTAGAGACATCTGCCTCCATCGAGCCGAAAATCTGGTAGATCTCCTCTTCATCAAACTCCTGATCCAAAAGGCGCACTTTTGTGCCGATGCTGACTTTCTCCAGATTGACTTCATCGTCGTCTACAATCGTGGCCATCCGCAGCGTGCTTTCCAGGCTCTGGATTCTTCCCTCAATTCTGGATTGTTCATTTCTGGCCTCGGTATACTCCGCGTTTTCGCTGAGGTCGCCAAAAGAGCGCGCGACTTTAATCTGTTCAGAAATTTCTGCCCGTTTGACTGTTTTCAAATACTCGAGCTGAGCCTCAAGGTCCTGTTTGCCTTTTTTCGTCAAAACAAATTCGTTTGCCATGTGAACTATCCTCCCATATGATTCTGCGCTCTCGCCCAGGAACTGGCTATTTTAACAATGTTATTATTCTACACGTTTTTTCCGCACATTGCAAGAAAACGCCTGTTTCACTTTTGTATGCTTTTGGCTACTCCGCCTGCGCCCTGCTGTCTTCCAGATGCTTTTCCAGCTTGTTTTTCACGCGCTGCAAGGCGTTATCGATGGATTTGACCCTGCGGCCCAAAATCTGCGCGATCTCCTGATAGCTTTTGCCCTTTAAATAGAGGCAGAGCACTTTCCATTCAAAATCCGAGAGCATCTCCCCGATCTTTTCCTCAATCTGCATGAGATCTTCCTGATCGATGATGATATCCTCCGGGTTGGAGACTTTGCTGCCCGTGATAATATCGATGAGCGTCCGATCCGATTCCTCGTCGTAAACTGGTTTATTGAGGGAAATATAGCTGTTAAGCGGCTTATGCTTCTGGCGCGTGGCCGCTTTAATCGCCGTAATGATCTGCCGCGTTACGCAGAGCTCCGCAAAGGCGAGAAAGGAAGTCTGCTTATCCGGCCGGTAATCCCGAATGGCTTTATACAGGCCGATCATGCCCTCCTGCACCAGATCTTCGCGGTCTGCGCCAATCAGGAAATAGGAGCGCGCCTTTGCCCGGACGAAATTCTTATACTTATTGAGCAGATAGTCGGAGGCAAGCGGATCATCCTTGTTGGCCAGTTCCGCGATCTCCCCATCCGTCATATTCAGGAAGCGCTCATAGCCCAGGCTGATCATCTCTTCCTGCGGCTCCAGCTCGATTTCCTGCGTTTCATCCACAATTTGGAGCACTTCGACATTCTGCTCCGCTGCATATTCTTCCAATTTACACCTCTTGCGCCATATCCTGGCGCACTTTTTCATACATGAGCACAGCCGCCGCGGCCGATGCGTTGAGGGAATCGATTTTCCCCTTTACCTCAATTCTCACGACAAAATCGCTGCGCTCTTTCACCAGCCTGGAAACGCCCTCGCCCTCTGCGCCGATCACCAGCATCATCGCGCCCTTGAGGTTCGCTTTTGCCGCCTCCTGGCCATCCATATCCGCGCAGGCGACGAAAACGCCGCGCTGCTTGATCTCCTCTATCGTCGCGGCCAGATTGGTTACTCTGGCAATGGGCAGATACTCCTGCGCGCCGCAGGCCGTCTTGCAGGCGGCGGCCGTCATGGAAGCGCTTCTGCGCTTTGGCAGAATCACGCCATGCGCGCCCATTACTTCGGCACTGCGCACAATCGCTCCAAGGTTAAAGGGATCCTCAATGCCATCCAGCATGATGAGAAAGGGCGCCTGCCCGCGGCTTTCGGCCAGTGCAAACATATCTTCCACCGTCTGATAGGCGACTTCGCTCACCCGCGCCGCAATCCCCTGGTGGTTGCCCGGGTTGCCCTGGTGGCCATAGGGCAGGGAGAGCTCATCCAGCTTTGTTTTGGGAACTTCCTTGATGATAATCCCATTTTTGCGCGCCAGAGCCAAGATCTCGCGGATACTGCCCTCGCCTCTGGCCGAGACATAAATGGCCTCAACGCTCCGCCCGGCGCGGATCGCCTCCCGCACGGGATTTCTGCCGATAATCAGTTCCTGTTCTTCCATACTGCCGCCTCCTATTCCTGCTCCAGCACAGCTCCCATCAGCTGCTCCAGCCGTTCATGCTGTCCCGTCAAAAACAAATATCCCATCAGGGCTTCCAGCCCCGTCGCCTTATGATAATCGGCGACCTCCATATTTTTAGGCACAGAGCCGACTTTGGCATTGCGCCCTCTTTTGAAGATCTCTGCCTCCTGTTGGGTAAACAGCCCGGCCAGCCGCTCGGATGCCTGCGCCTGCGCCCTCGCGTTGACGATGCCCGCCGCCTTGGCGTTGAGCTCGTTGACATGCAGGCCAAACCGCTTGACCAGCGCCGTGCGCACATAGAGATCGTAAACTGTATCTCCAAGATAAGCCAGCACAATGGGGTTCTTCTGCGCCGCCTCCCTATCCTCTATTTTTTCTAAAATGCTATCCTTCAATTCTGCTTTCCTTTTCCTGCCATTTCCGGTAGAGCTCTGGCCGGTAATCCGGCTCGCCTGTAATCGGATTGTTCTGATAAATGGTGCGCACGGCCAGGGAGAGATCGATCTCTGCCGTTACGACGCCAATCTCCTGATTTCCCAGCCCGCCCGCATACATCCTGCAATAGGGATCCTGGCCAAAGCCTTCTTCGCGCAAAACCGGCCCGATGACGAGGCTGGCGCCCCCAAACTGCGTCCCCTCCTCTTCCCCGGCCAGGTTGCTGCTGGCAATGAAGATTTCATTGCTCAGGCTGGCCGCTTCGATGGTCGAAAGATAGTATTGGCGAAAGCGCTCTGCCGCTTCCGGCGTGGCCTGGCTCCCTGCCTGGGCCGTGCTGTTCAGATACAGCCGGCATCCCTGGCTGGCATAATAGCGAATGAGCTCTGGGAATTGATAGGTATCGTAGCAAATCCCAAGGCCGATTTTTCCCCAGGGCGTCTGCCAAATAACGGGAGCTTGTCCCTTTTGGCACCAAAGCGATTCGTGCCCAAAGGGGTGGATCTTGCGGTAGACGGCGTCCACTCCCATTGGCGAAACCGCCAGCAGGCTGTTATAAATCTCACCCGTTTGCCCATCCCGCTCAGGCATCCCAACGGCAAGATAAAGGCCCAGTTCTTTTGCAATCCGGCAGAGCGTTTGGCTGCAAGCGCCCGGAATCTGCTCTGCCGCGTCTTTTTGCATAGCGCCCCGCTCAAAAATGCTGTAACCCGAAACCGCCACTTCAGGGAACACCACCAGTTCCGCGCCCTGCTCCTTGGCCTTTTGGCATATGCGCTCGATGCGCGCCAAATTTTCCGGGATATCGCCCCAGGCAGCCTGAAAATTCACAACTCCAACTCGAAGCCTGTCTCTCATACGCCCTGTCCTTTCAGATAGACTGTAATGCCCTCGCGCACTGCTTTTGCCACTTTCTTCTGATACTCCTCGGTTTTGAGCTTTGCCTCTTCTTCCGGGTTGCTCAAAAATCCGCATTCCACAATAACCGCCGGAACCGTCCCCGATTTGACGATATAGTAATTGCCTTCCATCTGGACGCGCGGCTTTTGGACTTCCAGCGCCTCATTCAGGCTATTTTGGATGCACCCAGCCAGCTTTTCCCCTTCCGCCGAGCCCGGCGCATAGAACACCTGCGGGCCGCATACAGCGGAATCGCCGAATTTATTCTGATGGATGCTGACGGTAATATCCTGCCCGGACGTCTCGATCAGTTCCCGGCGTCTGGCCATATCATCCTGCTTTTCCTCGCCCAGCGCTTCATCCTCTTCGCGCAGCATCACAACCTCTGCACCCTCAGATTCCAGCTCCTTTTGCAGCAGCTTTGAAATGGCAAGATTGATCTCTGCCTCTTCCGTGCCCGTCGCGCCAATGCTGCCGCCGTCAAACCCGCCGTGCCCCGGATCGATCAGAACCCGGGTGCCCGCCAGGGAATCTCCCGGCGCAGTAGTTGCCGTCTTCGCAATGCCCGTAACATAAACTGCGGCAAAGATCACAAGCCCGACTCCCAGCGCAATAAAAAGTGCGCCCCAGTTGCTTTTCTTTTTATTTCTCACTCTATTTTTCAAATTTGCCACCTCATATGCAAGCTTCTCTACTCATTTCTATGCTTGCGCATCTGAAATTAGCTCTAAAGAAGGGTCTGCATTGAGCGTCAGCGGCGCGGCCTCACAGCCGCCCAAAAGCTGGTAGTAGGCGGCAGAGGCGATCATCGCCGCGTTGTCTGTGCAGTATTTCAGCTCCGGAAGATAAATCTCGTATCCCTCGTGCATGAGAGCCTGCCGGCGCAGCTCCTCGTTCGCGCTGACGCCACCCGCAAAAACAATGCGCCGCGTTCCCTCCCGGCGCGCGGCCTCGAAGGTATTGCGGATCAGCGTCTGCACCGCCGCCTGCTGGAAAGAAGCCGCCAAATCCTCTTTACTGAAGGCCTCTCCCTTCTGCTCCATGCGGTGCACCAGGTTGACGACGGCCGTCTTGAGCCCGCTGAAGGAAAAATCCAGATGCGTCTCCCCGCGGAAAGCCCTGGGAAATTCATAAGCATGGGCATCCCCCTGCTCTGCCAGCTTTTGCAGGTGCGGCCCGCCCGGGTATGGCAGCCCTAGTATCCGCGCTACTTTGTCGAACGCCTCTCCTGCGGCATCGTCTCTGGTCGTGCCCAAAAGCCGGTAGCTTCCGTAATCCTGCACTTTCACCAGATTGGTATGCCCGCCGGAGACGATCAGGCAAATGAAGGGCGGCTCCAGGCTGGGATGCGAAATGTAGTTGGCAGAAATATGCCCCTCGATATGGTTGACGGCAATCAGCGGCTTTTCCACCGCATAGGAGAGCGCCTTCGCATAGGAGACGCCCGTAAGCAGGGCGCCCACCAGCCCCGGCCCCTGGGTTACTGCCAGCGCATCCACATCTTGTAGTCGCAGTCCAGCCTGCGCCAGCGCCTCGTCCACAATATAGGGAAGCTTCTCTACGTGATTGCGCGATGCAATTTCCGGGACAACCCCGCCATATTGGGCGTGAATCGCAATTTGCGTATACAGCGCGTTGCTGCGCACAGTCCTGCCGTTTTGAACGATGGCCGCTGCCGTCTCATCACAGGAAGTCTCGATGCCTAAAATGACGGCATTCCGCTTTTCGCGCAGTGCCCGCAGTTTTTGATTTGCCTCGTCTTTTCTCATGCCTTGCTCTCCGTTTTCTGCCGCCGCTTTGCTAAGTGCGCCGCCGCCATCAATACGGCGATAATCACTGCCGCCGAGACGACGATGCGCATGACCAGATCAAAGAAAAATTGCTCTGGAACCATCTGAATGAGGAGATCCGTTCTGGGATCCAGCAGCCATAAATCGTTGGTAAAGAAAATTTTGTGAAAGCCTGTCCAGAAGCTGTTAAAATCCAGCGCCGCATAAATCCCCAGTGCCGCAATCAGCCCGAGCAAAATATAGTTTCCCTGCAAATACCCGCCTAGAACCGCAGCCTTATCCCGCCCACCTATCCAGGCCCAAAGATAGAAAGCGGCCGCCAGAATGAGCAGGCCGTTGCCGATGCGCATGGCCCAAAGATAGAGCGTTCTGACATCCGCCATATGCAGGATTTCCCGCTGGTTGAAAACCTCTCTTTGCTGCCCCCCGATTGTTGCCTGAACGTGCAGATCCTCCCGCCTGCCCCGCAGATAATCCAAGAGGGCGTCCGTCGCGGCTTGCAGATCTGCGCCGCTCATGCCGATTTGCTCTGCCGTGTCTAATTTTTGATATTCCCGTTGGTAAAAGGATTTTTGGAAGCAAAAGAAGTTGACGCAGTTTAAGATGATCCCTAAAACCACAAATGCGCCGCAAACTGCCGACAGGATGCGAAGAAGCTTCCCTCTCATGCTTCCGCCACCATCAGAACCGCCCGAACCGGGCAGCCATCCGCCTCGATTTTCAGCGGCAATGCCGATAAAATATACTCGCCCTCCGGAGCGGCCGAAAGATCCAGCGCTTCCAGAATGACACAGTCGTTGCCCAGCAGATACCGATGGACTTCATCATTGCCAATCGAGAGTCTTTCTGTGCCGATCAGGCGGACTTTTAGATCGATCAGCCGCTGCGCCTGCGCCAGCGTGATGCGCCCCCCCTGTTTTCTGGAGCTGATGAGCACCCTCGAGTAGCCGCCCGCAAAAGCATCGATTTCATCCACAACGGCGCACTTGCCAAGGCACCTTCTGGGAGAAATCTCCGCCACAGTTTTCCCATCCGAAATAAAATGACAGGGGGCATCCAAATGCGTCCCGGTATGCGTGCCCATGCGAAGCGTGCTGAGCATGAAGCCATCGTCCTGCACGTTTTTCCAGACTTCGCTGGAAAAGCGCGGATCGCCCTCATAAACGGCCGCATTTTCATCCAGTTTTAACGAAATATCGATTATCTTCATATGCCACCCTAACTTTAAGATACGAATAACCTATCATATTATATCTTGACAGCGCTCTATTTGCAAGCGAAGGCCACAGAAAGAAAAATCCGGCTTTCGCCGGATTTTTTCTGTTTCTATGCTTTTTGCAGGCCCCTAGGCCCTTCTCTTACTGCTGTGCAGGCTCGCCGCCTTCGCCTTCATCCGGCTGGACATCGCCCTGCCCGGCGTCGTCCAAAGGCAAGTCGCCCTCATCTGGCTCACCTTCCGGCGAAGCCGATGGTGCCTGGCTGGGCAAAGCAGGCCCATCCTGGTTCTGCACGATGATGCTATCCAGGATAATCTGCTGGGTTTCTGAGATTTCGCTGTCGATATTGCTGATGGTAAAGACATAGGTGTATTTTCCCGCCATCATGAAATACTGCGTCTTATACATCGTATAGCCTTCGCCAAAGGGATAGGAATAGCGCAGAATCAACGTCTGCCGGCTCTTCCATTCCTGCACTTCGCTCTCATAGCTCAAAAGGCCTGTCCCCAAATTTTCCTCCAGGGCAGTTTTAGTCTGCAGGACGCGCTGTTCTACATTTTTGGCGAACTCTTTCTCAGACAGCCGAATCCGCGCCACAGAGAAAGTTCCGGTTTCGTTCGAAACTTCCAGCAGCAGGTATGTATTGCCCTTCTCATCCTCTTTGATAGGCGATTCGGTCTTTTTCGCCTGCAGTGCCGTCGGATATTGCAGAATAAAACTGCCGTAATCGACAGTTGTCAGCGCTCCGTCTTCTGTATAAACAGGATCTGCCGATTTCAAAATGGGATCCTTTTCGCCGCAAGCCGCCAGGCATAGCAGGGAAAAAACCGCCAGCGCCAGCGCGAAAGCTCTTCTCATAGGTATTTCTCCTTCAATTTACCGCCCGGTTCCATAGCGCAGAACTTCCAGCGTTTTCTTGGGATCTTTCGCTTTAAACAGCGCACTGCCCGCCACGATAACGTTGATGCCGGAATCCAGAATCTCATCGATATTTTCCTCGGATACGCCGCCATCCACCTCAATATCCAGCTGGTTATCCCCCATCATTTTGCGCAGTCTTCTGGATTTTTCCAGCGCGTAAGGAATGAACGGCTGGCCGCCAAAGCCGGGATCGCAGCTCATCAGCAGAACCATATCGATATCGCCCAGCACTTCCTCCACAGCGTTGATCGGCGTCGCCGGGTTGATCGCAACGCCCACTTTCACGCCCTGGTTTCTCACCTGGAGGATCGTCCGGTGCAGATGCGTGGTTGCCTCTGCATGAACCGTGATCATATCCGCGCCATTGGCGATGAACTCATCGATATAGCGCTCAGGCGCCTGCACCATCAGGTGCACATCCAAAAACAGATCGGATTTTTTGCGGAAATCCTCGATCATCTTCTGCCCAAACGTGATATTGGGGACAAACATGCCATCCATCACATCGCAGTGCACCCACTCTGCGCCCCATTCCTTTATGCTGTGCAGCGCTTCTTCCATTCGGGTAAAATCTGCCGCCAGGATGGACGGAGCGATGATCGTTTTTGGCACCTTGATTTCTTGATTAGACATATCTTTTGTCTCTCCTTTCAAACAGCTCTTCTAAAAGCCTTATATATCCTTCATACCGGGCAGCGGAAATCTCTCCTGCCTGCACCGCTTCCATCACTTTGCACTCGGGCTCTTTATAGTGCAGGCAGCTATCAAACCTGCATTTGATCCCGTAAAACTCCGGATAGTAATTGCGCAGCTGCTCCGGCTCCATTTCCAGCACTTCCAGAATGCTGAAGCCCGGCGTATCCGTCAAAATTGCGTCGATCTCTTTGAGATCCAGCAGTTCGCTGTGCCTGGTGGTATGCCGCCCCCGGGCGGTCTTTCTGCTCATGCCGCCCGTCTCCAGCGCCAGATGCGGCGCCAGCGCGTTGACCAGCGAGGATTTGCCCACCGCCGATTGCCCGGCAAGGCAGGTACATTTGCCGCGCAGCTGCTCCTTTAACGGCTCCAACCCCTCTCCCGTGGCAACGGAAAACGCCAAAAGCTGTGCCCCGCTCTTCTCATAGCGCTCACGGATCTGCTGTGCGCGCCCCTTCTTATCCTGATCGATCTTGTTGATCCCAAGAATGACTGGCAGTTCATGAAACTGCGCATAAAGCAGCAGCTTATCCACCAAAACTTCATCCAGGGCAGGCTTAGCCGCAGAAACGACGATGAGCAGCTGATCGAGGTTTGCCACAGCCGGGCGCACCAGCGCATTCCTGCGCGGCAAAATCTCATCCACACTGCCGCTCCCATCCTGGCTTGCCGGCGTAAACAGCACAAAATCTCCTGGCAGCGGCTTTTCTCCGGTATTGCGGAATTTTCCTTTGGCGCGGCATTCATAGACCGCCCCATCCTCTGCCTTGATATAGTAGAATCCCCCGATTCCTTTTAAAATTCGCCCTTTAATCGAAGTACCCTCCCTAGCTATCACTAGTATATACTACAACACCGTTTAAGTAAACATTCAAATGGCAGTTTTGTCCGCGGAACTGGCTCGCCAGAACCAGCGAATACTCCACGCCGCCGGAATATTTTTGCGCAAAGAGCTGCTCTTCTGCAAATGTCTCTTCAAAGACGACAAACTCATAATCCCGCCCGTTCAGCGAGAAGGAGAGCGTCGCGGTTACCAGCCCTGCCCGATCCAGCCCGGCCGTATCGCTTTTCAGAGTTCCCTGGAAAACAGCGCCGTTTTTGGGCTGGTGCACCGTCATATAGAGCGTATTGAAGGAGACATTCTGCGCCCCCGCCTGCGGGGATTGGAAGATAACTTCGCCCACCGACTGCCCGTCGTTGACGGCGTAAATCAGCACTTTGCTAAATCCCGCCTCCGCCGCGGCATCGATGGCCTGATCCATCTTGCTGCCCACCAGCATGGGCACAGCCCTATTTTGCTCGCCCGGCCGGTTGACCGTGATGCTAACCTCCTGCCCTTCGGCAACCGGGGCCTCCCCATCCGGGGACTGCGCGACCACAGCGCCCGTCTGCTGATCCGGCAAATCCACATAGCTCACCGAGACATTGCGGATCCCCTGGGAATCCAGCAGCGCCAGCGCCTGCTCTTCCTGCATGCCCAGCACCTCCGGCATGGGGCTCACCTGCTCCCTGCCCAGCGAGACGACGATGAACACCTCTTCGCCCTGCTGTACCACCGCCCCGATTTCCGGCATCTGCCGGATGACATACCCTTTTTCCACTTCCAGGCTGGATTCATAGGTAAACGTCGGAACCAAATGCAGTTCATCCAGCGTTTGCTTGGCCTCTTCATAGGTCTTATCCGAAAAGCCAGGCATATAGAGCTCCCTGTTCCCGCCAGTTCCGCCTATGGCGCTGAAAATCGCAAAGAAAACGCCAATGACCGCAAGAAACGCCGCCGAAACGCAGGCGGCCGTCAAGACAGCGTGCCTGCCGGCCCTTTTTTGCGCCGCCGTTTTCTTCTCGGGCGCCTTCGCTGCCTTGATGCGGACGTATTTGCCATCCGGGCGGCGCAGAGCGCGCTGCAAATCTGCCTGCATTTCCCGAATACTGCGGTACCGCTGTTCCTTTTCTTTGGAGAGCGCCTTGAGCACAATGCGGTTGAGGCTTTCGGGAATCTGATCGTCGATCTCTTTGGGCGGAACCGGCGGCTGGTGCAGGTGCATCAGCGCCACGGATAGATTGTCTTCGCCCTGGAATGGCAGCTGCCCAGTCAGCATCTCATAGAGCAGGACACCCATGGAATAAATATCCGTGCGGCTATCCAGAGCCTCGCCTTTGGCCTGCTCCGGGGAGAAGTAGTTGACCGTCCCGAAAACTTCGGCATTCTCGATTTCCGCCGCATCTGCCCCCTGTTCCTCCTGGCGCTGTGCAATGCCGAAATCCAGCAGAATCGGCCGGCTGGGCGCCGTCAGAAGCACGTTGAGCGGCTTTAAATCCTTATGCAGGATGCCCTTGCCATGCAGATAGGCCAGCGCTTCGCAAATTTGCACCGCGACCGAGACGTTCTGCTCCATGCTGAGCGTCCCCTCTTCGATATGCCGCTTGAGGGATTCGCCGTCGATAAACTCGGTAGCGATATAGCGCCTGCCCTGGTGGATGCCCCGGTAAACCAGGTGCTGAATGTTTTTATGCTGAAGGCAGGAGAGCATCTCGGCCTCCCGCTGGAAATTCTCCACATATTCGGGCTGATCGGCCAGCTCTTCGCGCAGCATTTTCAGCGCGACCAGCCCGCCCGTCTTCTGATCTTTTGCCTGATATACGATGCTGGTTCCGCCCTCGTCCACAGTCGAGAGCAGTTCAAAACGCCCCTCGATCATTTTGTCTTCGTTGTTATTTGCGATGATGATGGAGATGTTGTCTCTCCCGCCTCTGAGCAGGGCAACTTCCAGCAGTTCTTTCGCTTTGCGCTCGGAGCCATACTCCTCTTGCAGGCAAAGCCCAATCTCATAGTTGCTCAGATGCGCCGTCAGCCCATCCGAGCAGAGCAGCAGGCTTTCCCCCTGTTCGAAGCTGACCTCATAAGCCTCGGCTTCCGCCTCCTCCATGCCCACAGCCCGCGTGATGATATTGCGGTAGGGGCTTTGCTCCGCCTCTTCTTCGCTCAAATAGCCCTTGTCTACCAGGAACTGAACATAGCTGTGATCGTGGGAAACCTGCTTCAGCGCGCCGCCCGAAAAAGTATAGGCCCTGGAATCCCCAATATGCGCAAGGATCGCCGAATTTTCCCGGATGATGGCGGCGGTAAACGTCGTCCCCATATCTTTATATGCTTCTTCCTTGCTGGCAAGATCTAAAATATAGTCGCTCGCCTCTTCCACCAGGCGCTTAAACTGCTCTTTTGTGATGGTATCCAGATCATAGCCTTCCAGCCGTTTGCGCACAAACGCCACCGCCCGCGAACTCGCCACCTGCCCGGCGACGTGCCCGCCCATGCCGTCTGCCACAATCGCCAGATAGGGATAGCCTTCCTGCGAGAGATAGATGCAGTCTTCATTTTGTTCCCGCACTTTGCCCCGGTGCGTCAAAGCATAGATATCCATTCTTATTCCGTCCTATCCAGAAGTCCCAGGTATCTGGCTCTCAGCTGCCCGCAGGCGCCGTCGATATCCTCTCCCAGCGTGCGGCGCACCGTCGCCGAAAGCCCGCGCTCATCAAGCCCGGCCAGAAAGCGGTAAACCTGCCCTTTAGTGGGCGCCGCAAACCTGCCGTCTGTCGCGTTGCACGGGATCAGATTGATATGGCAGTTCTGCCCGCCCAGCAAGCTTTCCAAAGCATCTAAATCCTCTTTGCCATCGTTTAGCCCGGCAATCAGAATATATTCATAGATCACGCGCCTGCCGCTTTTTTCGCTGTAAGCCTGCATCGCCCGGATCACTTGGTGCAATGGATATTTGCGCGCGATGGGCATGAGCTGCTCGCGTTTTTGCTGAATTGCGCTGTGCAGGGAAAGGCAGAGCGTCGCCCCAAGCCCTTCCTCTGCAAAGCGGTAGATTTCCGGCACAAGCCCGCAGGTGGAAAGCGAGATATTGCGCATGCTCATGCCAAGGCTCTCTTTTTGGTGAATCAGCCGCAGAAAGCCGACGACGGCATCATAGTTGCCCAGCGGCTCACCCGTCCCCATCAGCACGACGTTTGTGATATTCCTTCCGCTGCCCAGATCGGCATTGACACATAGAACCTGCCCCAGGATTTCCCCTGCCGAGAGGTTCCTGCGCAGCCCGCCTTTTGTCGAAGCACAAAAAGCACAGCCCATGGCGCATCCAACCTGCGTGGAAATGCAGAGCGTCCTGCCGTATTCATAGTTCATCAGCACGCACTCGACAACGCTCTCATCCGCCATCTGCAAGAGATATTTTTTCGTCCCGTCTTTGGAGCAGAGCTTTTGCAAAATCTCCGGATAGCCCTCTGAAAAGTGCTCCCGCAGTTTTTCCCTTAGCGGCTTTGATAAATTACTCATCTGCTCGAAGGGAACGCAGGCCGTCAGCCAGGCATAGATCTGCCCGGCGCGAAACCCCTTTTCCCCAATTTCCTCTATCCGCTGTTTGAGCTCTGCCAGCGATAAATCCAAAAGCGTCGTCATGCCTATTCTCTCTCCAAAACTGCCAAAAAGAAGCCGTCAATGCCGTCCAGGTGCGGGAAGAGCTGAAGGGTTCCCCCTCTCGCCCGGCTCATCAGCCGCTCGGGCAGCATCGCCGCCAAATTCGCCTGGCGATACTGCGGAAATTTTTTCAAAAACCAGGCGATGTTTTCCTCATTTTCCTCCCGGCTCATGGTGCAGGTGGAATAGACCAGCCGCCCGCCCGGCTTCACATACTCCGCGCAGGCCGTCAGAATGCTCTTCTGCGTTTGGGATAGCTGTGCTATCTCCTCCGGCGTTTTCGTGTATTTGATATCCGGCTTTCTGTAGAGCAGCCCCAGCGCAGAGCAGGGCGCATCCACCAAGACGCAGTCAAACGCCTGCTCATTTTCCTGGCAGAAGATGCTTGCATCCCAAACTTTGCACTCTGCCCCGACGCCCAGGCGCTCAAAGTTCTCCTGCATGAGCGCCGCCCGGTGTTCATGCAGTTCAAAAGCCTCCAGCCTTCCCGGCGCAAACTGCGCGAGGTATGCGGTTTTGCCGCCTGGCGCCGCGCAGGCATCCAAAACTGCCTGCCCCGGCCGCACCTGCGCCGCCTCCGCCACGATCATGGAAGCCTCGCCCTGCACTGCCAGCAGTCCCTTTTGAAAGAAATCTAGCTCATCGATGCCGGTCATGTTGCGGATATAGAAGCAATCCGGGATATACTGCCCGGCACGGCAGACATATCCCCGCCCTTCGAGTTTTAAGAGCAGTTCCTGCCCTGAAATTTTCAGGCGGTTGGCCCGCACGCAGGTATCCGCCGCCTGCTTATGATAGGAGAGCATCTCCTCTGCAAAATCAAACCCGTATTCCGAAATATATTTCTCCGCCAGCCAAAGCGGGTAGCTATAAAGCACAGAAAGATACTGCCCCGGCTGCTCCTGCTGGGAAGGATACTCAATTTTGCCCATATTTTCGGCAATATTGCGCAGGACAGCGTTGACGAACCCTTTGAGCTGCCGTTTGGGCGATTTCTCCATAAGCTTCACGCTCTCGTTGACGGCCGCGCTCTCGGGAACCGTCTCAAAAAACATCAGCTGGCAGACGCCCAGCCGCAGCACATTGCGCACCAGCTTATGAATCCGTTTTCCCCGGGCAAAACAGTCGATGACGTAGTCTATGCGCCCCTTATTTTCCAGCGTGGTATATAAAAGCGCAGCAACAAAACGGCGCTCCTGCTCTGGCAACCCCTTCAGCTGCTTTTTGAGCGCCAGATTTAAAAAACTGCCCTCTTCCACTTCGCCTAAAATTTTTAGAGCCAACTGCCTTTGCTTCACGCGCTACTCCCCTTCTACGCAATCTCCCGGCTGGAAAATGCCGCTTCTCCCCCTCAGAAAATCCCTGGCATCCATCTGCCTCGAACCAGGATATTGCAGGCGCAGAATCTCCGCTGCGCCCTTCCCGCAGGCGATCACAAGCCCTTCCTTTGCGCCGGCCTGCAAAATCTGCCCGGGCGTTCCCTCTGCTGCCGCCTCTCTGGCCAAAAACAGCTTGATCTTTTGATCGCCCATCTGCATAAAAGCGCCAGGCGCCGGGTTGATTCCCCGGATAAAATCGCAGACTTCCCTTGCACTTTTGGTAAAATCCACCTTTCCAAAGCCCCTTGGAAACATGGGGTAATATGTCGCCTCTTTCGGATTTTGGGGAGTAGACTTAAGCGTCCCATCCAGCAGCTTTTCCAGCGTGCGGCTTAGCGTCTGCGCCCCCAGCAGGGATAATTTCTCCCGCAAAGAGCCGCCCGTATCCTCCGGGGCAATCTCAAGCTCGTCCTGCTCCAAAATATCCCCGGCATCTATCTCGTAGACGGTGTACATGGTCGTGATGCCCGTCTTTTTCTCTCCATGCAAAATCGCCTGCTCGATGGGTGCCGCCCCGCGGTATTTGGGCAGCAGGGATGCGTGCACATTGATGCACCCGAGCGGGAGTTTTTCCAGAAGCGCCCGGGACAAGATCTGGCCAAAAGCCGCTGTAATGAGCAGATCCGGCGCGAGTTCCTCCAGCGCCTGCATACCGTCCCGGGAAATGCGCTCAAACTGAAAGACGGGAATGCCCTGTTCCTGCGCATATTCTTTCACGGGCGGGGCAATCAGCTTATGCCCGCGGCCCTTTGGGCGGTCGGGCTGTGTAAAGACACCGCAAACCCGGTATCCCTCTTCCACCAGCATCCGCAAAGAGGGTATGGCAAATTCCGGCGTGCCCAAAAAAGCGATCCTAAGCTCGCTCTTACTCTTCATCCGCATCCTCCGTGATCTCTTCCTTCATAATATCGATAAAAAGCCTGCCATCCAGATGATCGATCTCGTGGCAAAACGCCCGGGCCAATAGCCCCTCGCCTTCATAAATGCGCTCTTTGCCCTGGCGGTCCATCGCCTTTACTTTGACATAGTTCGGCCGGGTAACCACGCCCCAGCGCCCGGCAACCGAAAGGCAGCCCTCTTCTCCCGTCTGCTCTCCGGCGGCTTCCAAAATCTCGGGGTTGATCAGCTCTATCGGCCCTTCGCCCACATCGATGATCACCACCCGGCGCAGCACGCCGACCTGCGGCGCCGCCAGGCCCACGCCATCCGCCTTGGCCAGCGTCTCCTTCATATCATCCAAAAGCTGCAGAATCCGATCGGTGATCTGCTCAACCTTTCTGCATTTTTTTCTCAGCGTCTCATTTGGTTCCTGAACAATATTGCGAAGTGCCATTGCATTTTCTCCTTCTAATTCACATCGTATGGATCGACATCAAAGCTCACCAGCGTGCCGTCTTTTCTGACGCTCTCCCAAACCTCCCAGAGCGCCTGCTGGATGGCCGCCGTACTTTTGCCCGTCCGCACCTTGAGCAAAATATGGTAGCGCGCCTTGCCCTCGAGTTTTGCCACCGGGGCCGGTTTCGCCACAAACAAAATTATATCAGATTTATACTTCTCAAGCACGCCTTTTAGCAGATTTTCTGCCTTTTGGCATACTTTCTCCGCTTTTTTCTCATCGCCGTGCACAAAAACCATGCGGAACATCCTGGAAAAAGGCGGGCGCAGAGTGTTTTTGCGAAACTGGATCTCCTGCCGGTAAAACCCTTTATAATCGTGCCTGGCCGCAAACCCGATGGCATAGTGCTCTGGGTTATACGTCTGCACCACAACTTTACCCGGCCGGGCGCGGCCAGCCCTTCCGCCAACCTGCTCGATCATGGCAAACGTGCGCTCCTCCTGGCGGTAATCCCCTGTCGTCAGCATGGTATCCGCCACCAGCACTGCCGCCAGCGTTACGCCCGGAAAATCCAGCCCGCGGGAGATCATCTGCGTCCCGATGAGAAAATCCGCTTCTCCCTGGCGGAAAGCCTGAAAAATCTCCTGATGCGCATTCTTTTTGCGCGTGGTATCAAAATCCATCCGAAGCACCCGCGCACGGGGAAAAATTCGGCGCACTTCCTCTTCAATGCGCTCGGTCCCCGCCCCAGAGAGCTTGTAGAAAGGCTCACCGCAGTCCGGGCACTGTGCCTCCAGCGGGAACACTCTGCCACAATAGTGGCAGTGCAGCTGCCCGTCGTTTTTGTGGTATTTGAGGGGGACATCGCAATGCGAACACATGCGCGCGTGGCCGCAGGACGGGCAGATCACACTGCTGGCATAGCCCCGCCGGTTCAAAAATAAAATGCCCTGCTCGCCCTTCTCCAAAACCTCTGCCATCTCTCTTTGAAGCGCCAGGCTCAGCATTCCCCGGTTGCCGCGCAAAAACTCCTTCTTCATATCCACCAGCATGATGGGCGGCATCTTGCGCCCCGCCACCCGGTGCGGCAGTTCCACCAGCTGATAGATGCCCAGCTCTGTCTTGGCGTAATCCTCGATGAGCGGCGTCGCGCTGGCCAGAACGACGCTGGCCTGGCTAATCGCCGCCCGCATTTTGGCAATGTCCGCCGCATGATAGGGCGGGAAATTTTCGGCTTTATAGCTTGCCTCGTGCTCCTCGTCCAAAATGATAAGCCCCAAGTTCTCCGCCGGCATGAAAACCGCAGAACGCGCGCCAAGGATGATATGTGCCTGCCCCTGGCGCAGCCGCCTCCACTCGTCGAACCGCTCGCCATCCGAAAGCCCGCTGTGAAAAACCGCGATCTCTCCCGGAAAATTTCGCGAAAACTCGCCCAGCATTTGGGGCGTTAATGCAATTTCAGGCACCAGAACGATGGCCGATTTCCCAAGCTCCAGCGCGCGGCGCACGCAGGCGATATAGACCTCCGTCTTCCCGCTTCCGGTTACGCCATGCAGCAAAAATACCTGTTTATCGCCCTGCTCTACTGCACGGCTAATCTGCTCTGCCGCCGCTTTCTGCTCCAGATTTAGCTCGATCTTCTTTTCCTGCGCCGCGATCTCCGCATAAGGCTCCCGGTATTCCTGCTCCTCCTGGATAGCAACCGCACCGCTGTCCCGCAGATAGCGGACGGAGGGCGCATCCAGCAGTGCCGTCGGCATTTTGCCGCTCTCTTTCAGCTTGCAAATGGTTTTGAGCCTGTTTTTTGCCCGGACGACACCCTCTTTTGTATAGCACTTTTTCTCCTCTTCGGCCAATTTTTCCCGGCTCACAACTTCGGCGACCCGGATGAGTTTTGGGCGAATCCGCTCGCCCCGCAGTTTTGCCGGAAACATCAGCCGCAGGCAGAAGGCCATCGTCGCATGGTATTTGGCGCACATATACTTGGCCAGCAGAATCTGATCCTGCGTTACAACCGGCTGTTCGTCGATAACGCGCTGCACTGCCCGGATCTTTTCCGGGCTCAGCGCAGTCTCCTGCTTGACGGCCAGCACAATCCCCTCTACCTGCGTTCTGCCAAAAGGCGCTAAAATCCTGCTGCCGGCCTGCGCCTCCATTCCTCCCGGCAATTCATAATCAAATATTTTATCGACGCTGCTATGCGCAACGTCTACGATCACTTCCACATATCGCTTTTCCATAGCCTTATTATAGCATAGCGCCTGTCATTTCCCAAGCGCTCTGTTTTCAATATAAAAAAAGCGCCAGAGTGCTTCTCTGGCCGCTTTTCTCTAGGAATGCACCTGCATGAGCGCCATCGCTTCGGACAAAATGAGATCGGCGATCTCTTTTTTGGGCGCCAGCGGCAGTTCCTTCCGGCTGCCATCCGCAAAATACAGCGTCATGGCGTTATTTTCGCTCCCAAAGCCAATATCGCTCCGGGAAATATCGTTGGCCGCAATCAGATCGAGGTTCTTGCTCTTTATTTTCGCCAGCGCGTTTTTTTCCAAATCTGCCGCTTCCGCCGCAAACCCCACCAGCACCTGACCCTGCTTTTGCTGGCCGATGGCCTTCAAAATATCCGGCGTGCGCACCAGCTCCAGCACGAAGTCTTCGCCTTTTTTCATCTTCCCCGAAAGCTTGTGCTTTGGCGTATAGTCTGCCACTGCCGCCGCTTTTACGACCAAATCCACCTCGGGCAATACCTGCATGCACGCCTGGTACATATCCTGCGCGCTCACAGCCGGAATCACCCGAACATGCTCCGGCGCTGGGAGCGATGCGCCTGAAACCAGCGTAACCTGGGCGCCGCGCTCTGCCGCCACCTCCGCCAGGGCATAACCCATCTTTCCAGAGGAGCGGTTGGTCAGATAGCGAACGTCGTCTATCTTCTCTCTGGTCGGCCCTGCCGTAACCAGAACGCGCACGCCTTCCATATCCTTTTTTGCCGAAAGACAGCGCTCAAGATAGGCAAAGATCTCCTCCGGCTCCGCCATGCGCCCATCGCCCACGTCGCCGCAGGCCAGCATTCCCGCTTTGGAGGAGACAAACGCGCATCCTCTCCCGGCAAGCTTTTGCATATTCTCCTGTACAGCCGGATGATGCAGCATGGCCGTGTTCATCGCAGGGGCAAAAACCACTTTGCACCGAGCCGCCAGAAGCAGCGTGGAGACAAAATCATCCGCAATGCCGTTTGCCGCTTTGCCGATGATATTCGCCGTGGCCGGAGCGACAACAACCAAATCCGCTTGCTTGGCCAGGGAGACGTGATCTACCTCATAGGGGGCCTCTCTGGAGAAAGTATCCGTGATCACCCGATTGGCTGAAAGCGTCTCAAAGGTCAGCGGAGTAATAAACTCGCAGGCATGCCTGGTCATGCAGACATGGACGTGCGCCCCGGCTTTTTTGAGCATGCTCGCCAGCGCCGCGGCCTTATATGCCGCGATCCCGCCGGTAACGCAAAGCGCGATATGCTTATTTTTCATCGTTGTGGCGGACATAGGTGATCTTATCGGCATAGACCTCGTCGATCGCCTGGGAGACGGGGTTGGGATCCGCCTGCTCGGTCAGCGTTTCGGCCCCATCGATAATCTGGCGGGCCCGCTTGGCGACTTCGACTACCAGCGTATAGCGGCAATCAACTTTTTCCAGCGTCTTATCCAAATCGTATTTCTGAATCATCTTTTTTCTCCTCGCCTGCTTTACTGCTTATTGTGCTCTTCTACGATGATCTCGTTCAGTTCTTCCACCGCCTGATCGAGATCGTCGTTTACAACCTGATAGTTATACTTATCTGCCAGCTTCATCTCGCTGGCCGCCCGGGAAAAGCGCTTTTCGATGGCTTCGGGCGTCTCGGTTTTTCTGCCCTCCAGGCGCTGGCGCAGCACCTCCATGCTGGGCGGCGCGATAAAGACCAGAATCGCCCCCGGGGCCTTATTGCGCACATTGATCGCCCCCTGAACGTCGATCTCCAAAATGACGTCTCTGCCCTGCTGGAGCTTCTCCCGCACGGCTGCCGCCGGAGTGCCGTAGTAATTATCAAAGACTTTGGCATATTCCAAAAAGCCGTCTTCCTCGATCAGCTGCTCGAATTCCGAAACGCTCTTAAAGTAGTAATCCACGCCATCCTTCTCCTGGCCGCGGGGAGCGCGGGTCGTGCAGGAGACGCTCAGCGCGACGTTGTCGTTCTTTTGCAGGATGCGCGCGATCACCGTGTCTTTTCCCACACCCGAAGGGCCGGAAATGACAAAAAGTTTTCCTTCTTTTCTCATCTATTCCTCCAAAGCGCCGCCTGCGGAAACCCGGGCAGCAATGGTCTCAGGCTGCAAAGCCGAAAGCACAAGATAGTTCCCATCCGTTACAATCACGGCCCGCGTTCTTCTGCCGCAGGTGCCGTCAATGAGCTGGCCGCTGGCCTTGGCCTCCTGCACCATCCGCTTGACGGGCGCGGCCTCCGGGCCGACGATGGCCAGCACTCTCGTGATATTCACAATATTTCCAAAGCCGATATTTACCATATTCATCGCGCTGCCCTCACTCGAGATTCTGGACTTGCTCGCGGATTTTTTCCACTTCCGCCTTTGCCGCCAGCACACCTTTTGTGATGGCCACATCCGAAGATTTGGAGCCTATCGTGTTAAACTCGCGGTTGAGCTCTTGAATGAGAAAATCCAGGTTCCGCCCAAGCGCCTCGTCCTTTGCCATCGTCTCCTTTAACTGGGCGACATGGCTCTTGATGCGGACGATCTCCTCCGTTATGTTGGACTTATCCGTAAAATACAGGATCTCCGCCTGAAAGCGGTTCTCATCGATGGGCGTGCCCGCCAAAAATTCTTCCAGCTTGGCGCGCAGTTTTTCCCGGTATTCCTGGATGACGATTGGCTCCCGCTCCTCAATGCCCGCCAGAATGCCCAAAATCGTCTCCCCGCGCTCCAGCAGATCCGCCACCATGCGCTGGCCTTCCGCCTTTCTTGCCGCGTTCAAAACATCCAGCGCGGCTGCAAGCGCCTGGCCAAACAGCTCTTTTAACAGCGCTTCATCCTCCTGCGCTTCCTCAACCGTCAGCACGCCGTCCATGCACATCAGGCTCTCCAGCGGCAGCTGCTGCTCTATGCCCACAGCGCCGGCAATCTCTGCGGCCGCCTGGGCATATTTTTTGGCCAAGGCCAGATCCGCGCGGATCTCTCCCACGGCATCTGAAGTGTTTTTATAGTTGATAAACACTTCCACCCTGCCCCGGGCAAGCCGCTTTTTTATCTCGCTTCTGGCATACTCTTCCAGCGGCAGTAAAACCCGCGGCGTGCGCAGATTGAGATCGAGATACCGATGGTTGACGGTTTTGATCTCGATTGTGATGCGCCTGCCATCCTTCTCCGCTTCGCCTCTGCCAAAGCCAGTCATGCTGTTCATACAGTTTTCCTCATTTCTTTGCTGCTTAGGCCATAAAACCTTAGCAAATAATTATAGCATATCCCGCTCTAATTTCCAAGCCCCTGGCCGCTGGTGATTTTATAAAGCTCGTCCTGCTGGGGCGGCAGAATGGGCGCCCCATTCTCATCGGTAATGCCCTTTTCCTGCGTAAATACGCCGATAACCTTTGCGGCAATTCCCGCTTGTTCCAAAGCCTGCAAGAGCGGCGCAGGATCTCCCGGCTGAACGATCAAAAGGCTTCCGCTGGAGATCAGCCGGTAAGGGTTGAGCCCCAGATGTGCGCACACCTTCTGCGCGACCGGGTGCACCGGGATGCTCTGCGCATCCAGCCGCAATCCCAGCCCTGCCGCATCGGCAAGCTCATAGGAGGCGCCTAAAATCCCGCCCTCTGTCACATCGTGCATGGCGCTGGCGCCCAGCTTTTCGCCGATTTTGGCCTCTGCAACGACGGAGATCTGCTCCCCCATCTGCTCCAGCAGAGCCCGCTCCTTTTCCTCCAAAACCTCTGCAACCTTTTCCGGAAAATCCGCACAGAGAATCATCGCCCCTTCCATGCCCGCCTGCTTGGTCATGATCAGGTGATCCCCCGGCCGGATATTCTTGCCGCGCAGTACACGCCCTGCCTTTCCCAGCACGACGGTCGAGAGGACAATGCGGTTTACGGCATCCGTAATCTCGGTGTGCCCGCCGACAATATCGATATTCAGCCGCCCGGCTTGGGTACAAAGTGCGTCGGTAACGCGCTCCAGCTGCTCCATTGTGGCCGAGGGCGGGATGAGCATGGTAACCAGCATGGCAACAGGCTCGCCGCCTGCCGCCGAGACATCGTTGGCCGAGATATGCACGGCAAGGCTGCCCGCATCCTCCGACGCGCCGGTGATGGGATCCGTCGAGATGACGCAGAGGTTGTCCGCAAAATCCAGCACGGCGCAGTCCTCGCCGATTCCCGCGCCCAGCACAACCTCCCTGCGCCCGACTTTCAGCTTATCGATCACAAGCGCCTGCAACTGTTCATTTGTCAATTTCCCGATTTTCACGTTTGCCTCACGAAAGAAGCGCTAAGAAAGCTTCTTCATCTAAAATTTCTATGCCAAGGCTCTGGGCTTTTGCGAGCTTGGAGCCGGCTTTCTCCCCTGCCACGAGCAGATGCGTGTTTTTCCCGACGGCAGATTGCAAGATGCCGCCTCTTTTTTCTATCTGCTCCCCAGCCTCTTTTCTCGTCATAGAGGCCAGCGTTCCCGTCACGACGACATTTTTTCCCGCAAAAATGCCTTCCTTTTTCTCATATGCCTTGGGCTTCATGCCGCAGTCCCAGAGTTTTTGCAGCGTTTTCTGCACCTGCTGGCTGGCAAAAAAATCCAAAATAGACTGCGCCACAATCTCGCCAATATCCCGGATGCCAACTAGCTCTTCCAGGCTGGCCGCCGCGATGGCTTCAAAGCTGCCAAATGCCTCTGCCAGATCCTTGGCCGTCTTTTTGCCGACGTTGTTGATGCCCAGCGCGTAGACAAAGTTTGCCAGCTCTGGGGTCTTGCTGCCCTCTATGGCAGAAAAAATATTCTCGGCCTTTTTTTGCTGAATGCCGGGCAGTTCCAGCAGCTGCTCTTTTGTAATTTGATAGAGATCGCCAATATCCTGCACCAGCCCGTGCTCGAAAAGCAGTTCGGCTGTTTTTTCTGAAATGCTCTCCAAATTCATGGCATCTCTGGAGACAAAATGCGCCATTCTCGCAACCAACTGCGGCTTGCAGGAAAGCGTATTGGGGCAGAATAGGTTGGGGCCAACCTGCTCCAAGTCACTGCCGCAGGCCGGGCACTGCTTAGGTGCATCCGCATAGACGCCCTCTTCCCCCGGGACAGCTCCCAAAATTTCCGGAATCACATCGTTGCTGCGCCGGACGAATACCCTGCACCCAACGGTTACTCTCTTTCTCAAAATGTCTTCCAGGTTATTGAGCGTCGCCCGGCGCACGCTGGCGCCCGCGATCTGCACTTCTTCCAGCTGCGCAATGGGCGTCAGCTTGCCCGTCCGCCCAAGCTCCCAGAGAATATCCAGAACCTTCGTCGTCACTTCTTCGGCGGCGAATTTATATGCAATGGCCCAGCGCGGGAATTTTTCTGTATACCCGAGCTGCTCCCGCAGCGCAAAATCCTTGATTTTGATGACCATCCCATCGATGAGAAAATCCAGGTTCTCCCGGTTCTCTCCGGCCTCCTCGATGCCGCTGATAAGGGCATCAACTGAGCGGTAAACCCGCTCGAACTCGCTCACCTTAAACTTATTCTCTTTGAGAAATGCGATCATCTGCGTGTGATCTTCAAAATCTCTGCCCTCGATATAGCCGACGTTATAGAAATAGGCGTCCAGCTTGCGCGAAGCCGTTACTGCCGTATCCAGGTTGCGCAACGCGCCTGCGCAGGCATTGCGCGCATTCTTGAGCGGCTCTTTGGCCGTTTTGTTATACGCCTCCAGATCCGAGAGGTGCATGATGGCCTCGCCCTGCACTTCCATTCTGCCCTGAAAGGGAATGGAAAGCGGAATCGAGCGAATCGTCAGCGCCTGCTCATAAATCTCCTCTCCCGTTACACCGTCTCCGCGGGTTGCCGCTCCGATGAGCCTGCCGCCCTCGTAAGTCAGGTTAATCGTGAGGCCGTCGAATTTATATTCCAGCGTATATTCCGCCGCAGGCCCTGCGATTTTCTCATTGCGCTTCTCCCAGGCGCGGATCTCCTCGATGGTTTTTGCCTTATCCAGGCTATAAAGCGGCGCAAGATGCGTGTGCTTCTCAAAGCCTTCCAGCACCGGGCCGCCGACTCTTTTGGTCGGGGAATCGGGCAGGACAATTCCCTGCTCCTTCTCCATCAAAAGCAGGCTGTCATATAGCGCATCGTATTCGCTGTCGCTGATGCGCGGATTATCCAGCACATAATAGTCGTATGCGTATTCGTTGAGCTGCGAGACGAGCTGTTGCATTTCCTGCATGACAAGCCTTCCTATCTGACAATTTTCAGCGGGGCAAAGCTCAAAAACAGTTTGCGCTCTGCGTCTGCAAAAGAGACGACCGCAACCTTCTGATCTCCCTCGCCCATAATAGACTTAATTTTCCCCTGGCCAAATTTTTTATGCTCTACCACCATGCCCGGCGCGAAATCGCCCGCGGCTTCCTGCGCCTGCGGCTTAAATTCGGCTTTCTTCTGGAAGAAAATCGGCTTGGGCGATGCCGCCGGCGCCTTTTCCCGGCGCGGCATCCGGGAAATGGGCGTGAGTTCCTCCATCATCTCTTTGGGGATATCCATCAAAAACCGCGACGGGTAGTTCTCGCTCTGGCCGGAATAGAGGTTTCGCGTCATGCAGTTGGTAAAATACAGGGTGTTTTTCGCCCGGGTAATGCCGACATAGCAGAGCCGGCGCTCCTCATCCAGCTTCCCATTATCCACAGAGCGCTTGGAGGGAAAGAGGTTTTCCTCCATTCCAACCAAAAACACCGTATCGAACTCCAGCCCTTTCGCGCTGTGCATGGTCATCAGCGTAACGCTGCCTTCCTCCGAAACCGTATCTGCATCGCTGATGAGCGAAACCGAGGAGAGGAAGCCTTCCAGGGTCGGCTCCTCATTCTCTTTTTCATAGGTATAGGCGGAGTTGATGAACTCCTCGACGTTTTCTATCTTGGTCTGCCCCTCGATGCTCTCGTCTTCCATCAGCATATCCCGGTATCCAGACGCCGCAAACACCGCCTCCACGATCTCTCCCACGCCTTTTTCCTCGCAGGAAGCGCGGATCTTGTCCACCGTTTCCAAAAAAGAAGCGAACTTCGATCGGCCGCCGCTCATAAACTCATCCGCCCGCTCCATCGCTTCCAGAAGCGAGAGCCCGTGCGCCGCGGCAAACCCCCGCAATTTTTGCAGGGAGACATCGCCGATGCCCCGCCTTGGGACGTTGATAATGCGCGCCAGCGCCGTATCCGCCATCGGGTTTTCATAGACCGTCAGATACGCCACCATATCCTTGATTTCCTTGCGGGCAAAAAAGCTCATGCCGCCAAAAATCTGATATGGGATGCCATAGATGCGCAGCTTTTCCTCCAGCACGCGCGACTGCGTGTGCGTGCGGTAAAGCACGGCAAAATCTGTATAGTTCTTGCCCTGGCTGACCAGGCTGCTGATCTCTCTGGCGACGAACTCTGCCTCGGCATATTCGTTTGGCGCAGTATAGACCTTGGGCAGCGCCCCGGTTTTTCTGGCAGACCACAGCGTTTTTTGCTTGCGCTCCTCCGCCTTTTGGATCACCGCATTGGCGGCATCGAGTATTTTCGCATGAGAGCGGTAGTTCTGCTCCAGCTTAATCACCTGAGTATTCTGGTAATCCCGCTCAAAATCCAGGATGTTGCGGATATCCGCGCCGCGCCAGGCATAGATGCTCTGATCATCGTCGCCCACGACAAAAAGGTTCTGATATTTATCCGCCAGAATATGCACCAGCTCATACTGCACGCTGTTGGTATCCTGATACTCATCCACCATGATATAGCGGAAACGGTTCTGATAATATTCCCGGGCAGTCTCGCTCTCCCGCAGAACGCGCAGCATATTCAGCAGCAGATCGTCGAAATCCATGGCGTTCTCCCGCCGCAGCCGATCACAGTACTCCCGGTAGATGGATGGCAGGGCCTGCATGGACTGAACTGCCTGCATGGACTGAGCTGCCTGCATGGCCTGAGCTGCATAATCTTCCGGCGTCATCTTGGCTTCATTATTTTTGATATTGCTGATATGCGAAAGCACGCGCCGGGCGTGCTTAACGTCCATTCCCTTGGCCTCCAGCACGCGCTTGACTACCGTGATGCAGTCATCCGTATCGTAAATAGAGAAATTGCGCTCATAGCCGATCTTGTCCGCATCAAAGCGCAGAAACTTTGCGCACATGGAGTGGAACGTCGAGATCGCCATGCGGCTGACGTCGAAATCCACCAGCGCAGAGATGCGCTCCTTCATCTCGTTTGCCGCTTTATTCGTAAAAGTTATCGCTAAAATAGAAAAAGGGTCTACCCCTTTTTCATTCACCAAATAAGCAACCCGGTTGGTCAGTACGCTGGTCTTTCCAGAGCCAGCGCCCGCGAGCACAAGCACAGGCCCTTCCGTCGCCCGGACGGCCCTTTGCTGCACCTCGCTCAAAAAGCTCAAATCCATTCTTCTCTCCTAGCAGCCATCTTTTTCAAGCGTTATTTCTCTCTGCGCTCCAGCACAAGCCGATATCCGCCTGCCCCATAATGAAGGCATTTATTGACGCGGCTCACTGTGGCAGTGCTGGCGCCGGTTTTCTCGGCAACTGCGTTGCAGGTCTGCTTTTCATAGAGCATCCCCGCCACTTTCAGCCGCTGCACCGCCGCGCTGATCTCGGAGATGGTAAAAAGATCTTCAAAGAAAGCGGCGCATTCTTCCCGGCTCTGAAGCGAGAGGATGGCGTCATAAAGATTGTTGTAATCCTGCGTACTGCCCTTTTGCATGATAGCGCTCCTTTTATTGTGATATAGTTTATTCTATCATAATTTTGCGCTCCTGCAAATCATCTTTTATCAGATTACGATGCTAACAGAAGAAGCCGAGACTTCATAGGCCGTGCGTGTTATTTTTTCGCCCCCGGGCAGGCACTTTTCATACTCCCTGCTCTGGAACCGGCCCTCAATCCTCATTTTCTGGCCTACCTGAAGGTTCTTGGCAAACCTGGCGTTCTTCCCCCACGCAATCACGGGGATATAGTCAGATTTTTTGAATGAGCGGTTGACAGCCAGCAGCATATCCGTGATCTCCCGCCCAAAGGGCGTCACCCGGTATACAGGCGGCTTGCACAAAAATCCCTCCAGAAATACAAAGTTCTGCCGCCTTGGGCAAAGAGAATCCAGCTCATCCTGCAAGTTTTGGGCAAAGAAACGGATATGCAGATGGTTGATGCTCTTCTCTGCCTGATTATAGGAGCGCAGCTGGCCCCGCAGGCCAAACGGCGCTTCCCCTTCGGGGACGGCAGAGAGCAGCGACGCCGAAATGATAGTGGGCAGAATATCCATATGCCCGGAAAGCCGGGGAACGCCAAACCTCATCTGAAAAAACTGCTCATCGTAAGTGGAATGGCTATAAACCGGCTCTTCCAGTATGCGCCCGAACAACTGTGCCTCATTGGTCTCACAAATTTTCATATGTGCCTCTCTTTCCTTATGCATGAACGGGCGACTGCGTGGGCACAGCGACGCCACTGTTATTTACGGTATAGTCCTCTCCCAGCAAGCCCGAAACCGTCTCGAACCGATAGCCCAGGCTCTTTAGGCGCGCGATCACTTCCTCGATGGCCGGCGCCGTATTCGGGCTGTTGTTTTGAAATATGAGAATATCTCCCGGCTTCACCTGCTCCACAATGCGGTTTGCGATCTCCTCTGCATTTTGCTCCGCCTCGCCCATTGCCACGCTGTATCCAACCGGAATCAGCTCAACTTCCCTGAGCGCCTGATAGGTGGATTCATTGCAGCAGTCATAGGGCACGCGGATGAAACTGCTGTGCACACCCAGCTCATTTAAGGCCTGCTGCGCCTTTTTTGCATCCTCACAAATCGCCTCTTTGGAAAGGCCGTCATAGTGCTCATGCGCATAGGAGTGGCTGATGAGCTCCATATCGGCATCCGCGATGGCTCTGGCGGCATCCGGATATTCCCTCGCCCAGATTCCCATGACGGCAAACGTCGCCGGGACGCCCTTTTTGTCTAACACCTCTAGAATCTGCTGGGTATAATCCTCTTGCCCAAATGCAGTATCGATGGTAATGGCGATGCACTTTTCTTCTGTTTTGACGCTTTTGATCTGATACTGCGTTTTGTTTGAGAAGAACACCGGCGATGCGGGCATCGTCCCGGCGCAAACGAGCGCAGCCGCCAAAACTACAGCGACGATTGCCCCGCGCCACAGCCATTTTTTCCTGATTAAAAAAACACGCATAGTTTCTCACCCCATTCATTCTATGCGTGCAAGTGCCCAGCTATGAAAATACAAAATGAAATCTTCTTTCATCTATCTCACCATCTCGCCAAGCCATAATAAAAAAGCTCCCTGCAATTTGCAGGGAGCCTTGTTTTTCGCTCTTAACTTGGATTAAGCATCCAGCAGCTGGAGCTCTTTGAGGATTGCGCGAGTTGCTTCGTCGTTCTCCATGGAATCCTTGTCAACGATAGCGCTGCCGCTGTCGATGAATTCCGGAACTTCCTCGCCGAGGGCAGCCTTGTAAGCCGTCATCGTGCCCGTGTAGCCCATGTTGAACGGGTTCTGGGTAACGACAGCTGCAACCGAGCCGTCTTTGATGTACTCAAGGGAGACAGGCGTGATATCGATTGCGACGATCTTGACATCGCCGACTCTTCCAGCTTCCTGAACAGCGGAGAGCGTCGGAGCCAGCTGGCTCTCGCAGCCGGTGATGAAGCCGCCGAAATCCTTCTGAGCCGTCAGCGTATCGCGGGCGAACGTCAGGTCAGCATCGACAACGCTGTAGGTGAAAAACAGCTTGTAGCATTCCATATCGGGGAAGTTTGCCTCGATATACTCCTGAGCGCCCCAGGAGCGCTGGCCGTTGGTGATAACGCCGTCGTTCCAGTTGATCATCGCCCAGAGGCCCTTGCCGTCCATGGCTTTGCCCAGAGCTTCGCCGGCCAGCAGGCCGAGCTTGTGGTTATCCGAAGAAACCAGGCAGACCGGCCAGTCGGACTCAGCCGAGCAGTCGAACAGAACAACAGGAATGTTCTTCTCTTCGCAGCGGGGCATAACGCCGCCAACAGATGCAGCGTCTGCCGGAGCAATAGCAATCGCATCAACGTCTCTTGCAACAGCGGCTTCGATCATCTCGATCTGAGCCTGCAGGTTGGTGGAGTCGTCCGGGCCGTTGAAGG